>JAPFCT010000227.1 GCA_026169575.1 Faecalimonas sp. | reverse complement strand
TGCGCAGGGACTTGGGACCGTGACATTTCTGAATGGAAACAGCCAGTTTGGCGCACTTGGGCATGGAATCCACGATGTAGATACAAACGAACTGCTGGAGATTGCAAAAGGAAGTCTCTATGAGACCAGTATCAGCTCCATCCAGAAAGGGGAAGATGGAACACCTGGGGGCATGGAAGGTGTGATCGTCTACAACCGTTATAACATTCTTGGGGAGATTACGGAAAATACAGAGGCGGGGATTTTCGGAACAGTGGAGCGGATCGACGAGCTGTTTGCCGATCAGAAACCGCTGAAAGCGGCAGGAAAAAGCGAGATTGTAAGAGGTCCTGCAAAAATCCGGTGCTGTGTGGATGGAACGGTGGGAGAATACGATGTGAATATTCTACGGGTCGACCTTTCTGAGCGGGAGGTCAATAAAGGGATCGTTCTGGAAGTGACCGATCCGGATCTGCTTGAAAAGACCGGAGGGATCATCCAGGGGATGAGCGGGAGCCCGATCATCCAGAACGACAAGATCATCGGCGCTGTGACGCATGTGTTTGTGCAGGATGCGAAAAAAGGCTACGGGATTTTTATCGAAAATATGTTGGAACATGTAGAATCCTGACAGAACTGTCGAATAAAGAGGAACCCTTTTTCTTGATTCGCCACACGCGGCAAGCCTATAATAAATGCTGTGGAATGAAGGCAGAAATTGAAGGAGGATGTAGCCATGGGAAAACTGAATGTAGCTATTGCTGACGATAATGAGAGAATGTTGGATCTTCTTGGAGAGCTGATCGATAGAGACAGTGAACTTACACTGGTCGGGAAGGCGAACAATGGAGAAGAAATGTGTAAAATCATAGAACAGAAACAGCCGGATGTGGTACTTTTGGATCTGATCATGCCGAAGATGGACGGACTGAGCGTGATGGAGCAGGTCAATGCGGACAGAAGGATCAAAAAGCATCCGAGTTTTATCGTCGTGACAGCTGTCGGACAGGAACGTATGACAGAAGATGCCTTTGAAAAAGGAGCGAATTACTATATCATGAAGCCGTTTAACAACCGGATGTTGTTAGACAAGATCAAACATGTCAGAAGAGTCTGCCGGCCGGCATCCCAGGAACAGGGGATGGACGCTTTCGGAGCAGATCTGCCGGAATATGATCTGGAGGAGGAAGTGACCGGTATGATCCATGAGATCGGAATCCCGGCGCATATCAAAGGGTATCATTATCTGCGGGATGCGATCATGATGGCGGTGGAAGATATGGATGTGCTAAATGCGATCACGAAGATTTTATATCCGACGGTCGCAAAGAAAAACCAGACGACATCCAGCCGGGTGGAACGCGCGATCCGCCATGCGATCGAGGTGGCATGGACGCGGGGAAAGATGGAGACGATCGATGAGATGTTCGGCTATACAGTGAGCAGCGGCAAGGGAAAACCGACTAACTCCGAATTTATCGCGCTTCTTGCAGACACGATCCGCTTAAAGGGGCGGCACAGACAACTGCTCGGATAAAAAGGACTCAGTTCCATCTTATGTCTTTTCATTTTTCTGAAAATACGTTATAATAACAGAAAGTAAAAAGTTTGGAGGGAATCATATGAAAAGGATTTTGTTCGCAGCGTCAGAGTGTGTGCCGTTTATCAAGACCGGGGGGCTTGCAGATGTTGTAGGTTCGCTGCCGAAATACTTTGACAAAGAAAAGTATGATGTCAGGGTCATGCTGCCGAAATATATGTGTATGAAGGAAGAATGGAAAGAAAAATTAGAGTACCGGACTCATTTTTATATGGATCTGAACTGGAGGACACAGTATGTCGGCGTGCTGGAGTATGTGCATGACGGCGTAACATTCTATTTTATTGACAATGAGTTTTATTTTAACGGATTTGCACCTTACGGAAATATCTACGAAGATATCGAGAAATTTGCCTTTTTCTCCAAGGCAGTTTTAAGCACTCTTCCGGTGATCGATTTCCGGCCGGATATCATCCACTGCCATGACTGGCAGACCGGACTGATCCCGATCTATCTTGACAATTTCCGGTATTCCAATGAATACTACCGGAATATTAAGACGATCATGACGATACATAACCTGAAGTTCCAGGGAACATGGGACACGAAGACAGTGCGTGATATCACGGGACTTCCGGATTACTATTTTGTTCCGGACAAACTCGAGGCATATAAAGATGCAAATTATCTGAAGGGCGGGATCGTCTATGCAGACCGCATCACAACTGTGAGCAATTCTTATGCGGAGGAGATCAAGATGCCGTTTTACGGGGAGAACCTGGATGGTCTTATGCGCGCGCGGGCAAACTGCCTGCGGGGGATCGTAAACGGGATCGACTATGAGGTCTATGATCCGGAGACGGACGCGCTGATCACAAATAACTTTTCACTCAAAAATTTCCGCAAAGAGAAAGTGAAAAATAAACTTGCGCTTCAGGAAGAGCTTGGTCTGGAGAAGAATGCCAAGACGATGATGATCGGAATCGTATCAAGACTTACGGATCAGAAGGGACTGGATCTGATCGCTTATATGATGGATGAACTGTGTCAGGAGAACATCCAGCTTGTCGTACTTGGAACCGGGGAAGAGCGGTATGAAAATATGTTCCGCCATTTTGCATGGAAGTATCAGGGAAAAGTTTCTGCCAATATTTATTACTCAGAGGCGCTGTCCCATAAGATTTACGCTTCCTGCGATGCGTTCTTAATGCCGTCTCTGTTTGAACCATGTGGATTGAGCCAGCTGATGAGCCTGCGTTATGGAACCCTTCCGATCGTACGTGAGACCGGAGGACTGAAAGATACTGTTGTTCCGTACAATGAGTTCGACAAGACCGGAACCGGATTCAGCTTTGCAAACTATAATGCACACGAGATGATGGATATCATCCGCTATGCAGAGCATATTTATTACGACCGGAAGCGTGACTGGAACAAGATCGTGGAACATGCGATGCAGCAGGATTTTTCGTGGGACAATTCCGCGAAGCAGTATGAGCAGTTATATGAGGAACTGCTCTAAAAGAAACAGAGGATTCTGACAGCGTGCCGGGAGCTGATCTTTTCAGTTTCCCGACACGTTTTTTCCAGATATATGGGGCATAGCATCCCAACTGGCAGAAGAATATTGCAGCGAAGGAGAATACGAGAAGATGAAGATCATAGATAAATTACAGGAAGGCAAGATACATATTTCATTTGAGGTGTTTCCGCCAAAGACAGATGCAGGGATCGAGGCAGTTTTACATGCGACAGAGCAGATGGCAAAGCTTGCGCCCGCCTTTATCAGCGTCACTTACGGTGCAGGGGGAGGAACGAGCAAGAATACCGTTCAGATCGCGTCCGATATCCAAAAGAAGATGGGAGTGACCAGTCTGGCACACCTGACCTGTGCTTCGTCTACAAAGGCAGAAGTGCTGGCGGTTGTAGACAGACTGAAAGCGGAAGGGATTGAAAATATCCTCGCGCTCCGCGGAGATATCCCGGAGGGACAGCCGTTCCCGGATGAAGATCAGTATCACTATGCATATGAACTGATCCAGGAGATCAGACGGCAGGGAGATTTCTGTATCGGAGCGGCATGTTATCCGGAAGGACATGTGGAGAATGCACATAAGGAGGATGACATTGCTTACCTCAAACAGAAAGTAGACTGTGGAGTTGACTTCCTTACAACGCAGATGTTTTTTGACAACGCGATCCTTTATAACTTCCTCTACCGGATCCGGGAGAAAGGGATCACCGTTCCGGTACTTCCGGGAATCATGCCAGTCACAAACGGAAAGCAGATGGCAAGGATCTGCAAATTGTCAGGAACCATTCTTCCACAGCGTTTTCATGCGATCCTCGACCGGTTCGGAGACAAGCCGGAGGCGATGAAGCAGGCAGGGATCGCCTATGCGACAGACCAGATCATCGATCTGATCGCCAATGGGATTAACCACATCCATATTTACTCTATGAATAAGCCGGAAGTGGCAGCAGCAATCATGACAAATCTGTCTGAGATTCTGAGGTAACCAGTATGGATGTGCGGATGAAAGAAGCTGTCCGCTATCTTGGCTATGGAAAACATGCGGTAGATGATGGAACACTTGCACTGATCACAGAAGTTTTCAGAGAGCTGGATCAGATCAAACGTGTGAAATCAGTCTATCGTATTTTTGATTTGCAAGTCGGAGAAGCAGGACAGACAGAGATTGCCGGATGGACGGTTACAAGCAAAAATCTTGCAAAAAATCTGACGGGTTGTGATCAGATTGTTTTGTTCGGAGCGACACTCGGGACAGAGGTAGATCAGCTAATCAGAAGGTATTCACTGACAGATATGGCAAAGGCAGTTGTCGGTCAGGCGTGTGCAGCTGCAGAACTTGAAGAATACTGTGATCATTGTCAAAGGCAGATTGCCCGGGAGGCAGAACGGCAGGGGCGGTATCTGCGCCCGAGGTTCAGCCCGGGATATGGTGACTTTTCAATCCATTGTCAGGACACATTGATGCGGATGCTGGACTGTGCAAAGACGATCGGGCTGACGCTGACTGCCGGCGGGATGATGACACCGACAAAATCCGTCACGGCGGTAATCGGCATGAGTACAGAAAAAGAACCTTGCCATATCAAAGGGTGTGAGGTATGTGAGAAAAAGGATTGTTTATACAGAAGGAGTAGTTAAAGGATGCTGTTAGAACGTTTGGGAAAAGAATTGTTGTTTCTCGATGGAGGAATGGGAACATTATTGCAGGAGAGAGGACTGCGGCCGGGAGAACTTCCGGAAAGCTGGAATCTGAAGAAGCCGGAAGAAGTCACTGCGATCCATCAGAGTTATTTTGAGGCAGGAAGCGATATCGTATTGACGAATACATTTGGCGCGAATGCACTGAAATTCCACAGTGAGGACTGTCCGCTGGAACAAGTTGTCACACAGGCAGTTGCAAATGTAAGAGAGGCCGCACGCCGCGGGGTGCATGATGGCAGGGAAGTTTACATTGGTCTGGATGTGGGTCCGACGGGAAAGCTGCTCAAACCGATGGGAGATCTTGCATTTGAGGAAGCTTATGAGGCATTTGCGGAAGTGATGGAATATGGTGAGAAAGCGGGGGCAGACCTGATCCATATTGAAACGATGAGCGATACATATGAAGTCAAGGCGGCGGTTCTTGCTGCAAAGGAGCGGACCAATCTTCCCGTCTTCGTGACGATGATCTTCGATGAGCGCGGCAAACTTCTGACCGGGGGAGATGTGGCATCAGTCGTTGCGATGCTGGAGGGACTTCGCGTCGATGCACTCGGGATCAACTGTGGAATGGGGCCGGAGCAGATGCTTCCGGTGCTGGAAGAACTTCTGACTTACGCCTCACTTCCGGTCATTGTAAAGCCAAATGCCGGGCTGCCAAAACAGCGCGGAAAGGAGACGTACTACGATGTGATGCCGGAAGCCTTTGCGGGTACGATGAAGAAGATCGCAGAAAAAGGGGCATGTGTGATCGGTGGATGCTGCGGAACTACACCGGCGCATATCCGGCAGATGACAGCAAGTTGCAGAGGAATGCAGGCAGTCCCTCCGGTAAAAAAAGACGATACACTTGTCTCTTCCTATGGAACCTGCGTCCGGTTTGGAGGGAAGCCGGTGATTATCGGAGAGCGGATCAATCCGACCGGGAAGAAACGATTTAAGCAGGCGCTGAAAGAAGGAGATTTTGACTA
>JAPFCT010000293.1 GCA_026169575.1 Faecalimonas sp. | reverse complement strand
CTTTAGAAGGTCTCTGGGAAGCACCCTTCTCTAAGAAGTAGATACCTACTCTGTCTCCACCACGTGTGATGTAAGATGTGTCTACTCCATACTTTCTAAGAGAGTTTACAGCAGCCTGACCGATCTCGTGTGCCGGTAATTTTGTTACAAATTTTGCATCAAATCCATAGTTTGCAAGAGAAACAGCTACGTTTGCCTCTCCTCCGCCGTATGTTGCTCCAAATGTATCTGCCTGCACAAAACGATAATATCCTTCCGGTGCAAGTCTTAACATAATCTCTCCAAATGTAATTACTTTCTTTGCCATGTTTAATCTCCTCTTAATCATAAATTGTAATTTTATCTTCTATAATCAATATTACAAACTTCTAACGGATACGCTGCAATGTCGTGCAGCTGTAAGCATTTCCTATTTCTGTACTAAATGTACTGCAAATCCTCCAACTTCTCCTGCGAAGTAAACTGCTTTTAAGTTGTTCTTTGCATCGTATTTTGCTGTAGACATATCAAATTCATATCCTAACATTTCCAGATAGCTTACTGCTCTGTCGATATAGTTTGTAGCAACTGCGATATGTCCGTTTGTTCCCTTGTATGGAGTCTTCATCACTTCCACACCAGTTCCTGCAAAGTAAGAAGAATTTCCTTCTTTGGATGCGAATCCGAACATTTTCTCAAATGCATCTGCTGTATTTCCTGCTTCTTCGTCGCTGTTTGCATTGATTCCCACATGTGCAAGTTCAAATCCTAACATAGACTGTACTGCTTCTCTTGTCAGCTTTTCGATCTCATCGAATTTACCTGCTGACACAAGATCTCCTTTTACCATCCAGCTTCCGCCGCATGCGATCACTTTCGGGAAATCTAAGTAAGATTTTAAGTTAGAAGCGTTGATTCCACCTGTTGGCATGAATTTCATGTTTGTATACGGAGCTGCCATCGCTTTGATCATATTGATTCCGCCTGCCGGTTCTGCCGGGAAGAATTTTACAACTTCCAGTCCACACTCGATCGCCTGCTCGATATCACTTGGATTTGTTGTACCAGGTGTGATCGGGATATTCTTCTCTACACAGTATCTTACGATCTTTGGATTCAATCCAGGGCTGACAATGAATTTTGCTCCTGCTGCCACTGCGCGGTCTACCTGATCTGTTGTGAGAACGGTTCCTGCTCCTACAAGCATATTCGGGAACTGCTCTGCCATAATTCTGATAGACTCTTCTGCTGCATCTGTACGGAATGTCACTTCTGCACATGGAAGTCCACCGTCACAAAGCGCCTTTGCAAGTGGTGCTGCATCCTTCGCATCGTTTAACACAACAACCGGAACAATTCCGATCTTCTGGATTTTCTCTAATACTTCGTTCATTTAACTTCCTCCTGACTGGATCTCTCTACGTTTCATTTTCGTTTCACATTGTGAAACTCAGTTTCATAATGCAATACTCTTTATTTTCATTATACTACTTCACCTAAGAAAGTCAAGCTATTTCTTTGGATTTTCTCCAACAAACATCAAATTTATCCCTATGAATCACAAAATGACTCCTGCCGTCCCTGAATCTGGAAAGGGGATTGCTTCTCTTTTCATAAAATGTTACAATAGTCCACAGATTCTAGGAGGAAACCACTGTGTACGAGAAAAAAGAGAACCAAACCACAACCCAGACCGCGGAACAGAAAAATCCGATCCAGGTCGCCGACAGACTGTTCGCAGTCATTGAAGAACTTTCCAGATCCGGACCAACCGGACTGATCGAACTGAGCAATACGCTCGGTTTACATAAAAGCACGACACACCGTCTGCTGACCTCGCTTATGTACATGGATTATGTGCGCCAGGATGAGGAGAGTGGAAAATATTCCCTCTCTTTTAAACTGCTCGAAATTTCCAGCCGGATCTTAGGGCATATCGATGTACTCTCGACGATCCACCCTTATTTGAAAGAGCTGGCAGATATCAGCGGGGAGACTGTCCATCTTGTCAAGCGCGACGGTCTCGATGTCGTCTACATCGACAAAGTAGAGTCCAGTTCCAACTCGGTACGAATGGTATCCCGCGTCGGAAGCCGTACGCCGATGTACCGTTCCGGTGTCGGGAAGGCGCTGCTCGCCATGATGCGCCCGGAGGAAGTACGTACGATCTGGGGTGAAAGCAAGATCGAGGCGCTGACAGAGCATACCGTCACAGATCTGGATGAGTTGTTTTCCATTTTAAAAGAAGCACGGGAAAATGGTTACGCACTTGACAATGAAGAAAATGAAAACGGTGTCCGCTGTATTGCCTCTTCGATCATGGATTACAGCGGCAAGCCAAAATATGCTTTCAGTATCTCCGGTCCGACCGTCCGCATGACAGACGAGCGTATTCTGGAGCTCTCGAAACTGATGCTGCAGACAAAGAAACGTCTGGAAGAAGAACTTGGATATCACTCCTAATCTCAATGGAAATATGATTTCCCCTTTCTGCGTTAAGCGCAAGAAGGGAGCGAGGAATGACAGATCATCATATCACTGTCACCCCTCGCTCCCTCTTCTTTTTTTGCCCTGCGGTTACATCTGTTCAGGACTTTTACACCTTGCGTACACTTCACTTTGTAAGTATTGCAAAATATCCTTTCGCATTGTCTTCTTCCTTATCTGCCCTTTTCACAGATTCTCTATTCTTCTGCCTTCGCAATCTCCAGCCCAAGCTCTTCCAGCTGTTTTTTGTCCACTGCTGCCGGCGCTTCTGTCATCAGATCGGAGGCGTCTTTTACTTTCGGGAATGCGATCACGTCACGGATGCTGTCTTCTTTTGCCATCAGCATGATCAGACGGTCCAGTCCGTATGCTAATCCTGCGTGCGGCGGCACTCCATATTTGAATGCACTTAACAGGAATCCGAACTGCTCTTCTGCCTGCTCTCTTGTAAATCCAAGTACTTCAAACATCTTATTCTGGATCTCCTGATTGAAGATACGGACGCTTCCTCCTCCGAGTTCCGTTCCGTTCAGTACGATATCGTATGCTTTCGCACGTACTTTTCCCGGATCTGTATCGAGAAGGTCAAGATCTTCTTCCATCGGCATTGTAAATGGATGATGCATTGCCGTATATCTTCCGGCTTCCTCGTTCCACTCTAATAACGGGAATTCTGTTACCCAGAGGAATCTGTAATCTCCTTTGTCGAGGATCTCTAACTGACGTGCGATCTCCAGACGCAGATTTCCTAATACGTCCCATACAACTTTGTTCTTATCGGCAGCAAAGAGAAGAAGGTCTCCGTTCTCTCCATCCATCGTCTCGATCAGCGCATGCATCTCTTCTTCGCTCATGAATTTTGCGAAAGAAGATTTCACTGTTCCGTCTTCCTGGATTGCAATGTAAGCAAGTCCTTTTGCACCAAAGTCTTTTGCGAAATCTACCAGTTTGTCAATCTTCTTACGCGGCATTGCCCCCTGCCCTTTGGCATTGATTCCTCTGACACTTCCGCCGTTTTCCAGTGCATTTTTAAATACGACGAACTCACAGTCTTTTACGACTTCAGATACGTCCACAAGTTCCATGCCGAAGCGGATATCCGGCTTGTCGGAACCAAAGCGGTCCATTGCTTCCTGCCATGTCATACGCGGGATTGGAAGGCTTACTTCTACCCCTAAGATTTCTTTAAATAGTTTTGCCAGCAGTCTCTCGTTGACATTGATGACATCATCTACATCTACGAAGGAAAGCTCCATATCGATCTGTGTAAATTCCGGCTGACGGTCTGCACGGAGGTCCTCGTCACGGAAGCATTTTACGATCTGGAAATAACGGTCGTATCCGGAGCACATCAGGAGCTGTTTGAAAATCTGTGGCGACTGCGGCAGCGCATAGAAGTTTCCAGGATGTACACGGCTTGGTACAAGGTAGTCTCTTGCCCCTTCCGGTGTACTCTTGATCAGCATCGGTGTCTCGATCTCAAGGAATCCTTCCTCTGCAAGGAACTGACGTGTCAGTGTCGCAGCCTTACTTCTCATCATCAGATTTCTCTGAAGATCCGGTCTTCTCAGATCAAGGAAACGGTATTTCAGTCGAAGTTCTTCCTTTGTCTTGCTGTTCTCCTCGATCGGGAACGGCGGTGTCTCTGACTCAGATAAGATACGGATCTCTCTTGCGCGGATCTCGATCTCTCCCGTTGCGAGGTTCTCATTCACCGCACCGGAACGTGCTTCCACAGTTCCCACTACCGCGATCACAAATTCACTTCTTAATTTTCCTGCCTTTTCAAATCCGGCTTCATCGATGGAACCATTTTCAAAAATGATCTGCAGCAGACCGGAGCGGTCTCTTAAATCTACGAAAACGATTCCTCCCTTGTTACGGTTCTTCTGCACCCATCCCATCACGGTCACAGTCTCGCCGATGTTTGCTTTGCTTAATTCTGCACATCTGTGGCTTCTCTTTAAGCCCTGCATTGATTCTGCCATATTCTTTTCCTCCATATTTATCTAAAAAATTCCTTGATCTCTGTGTAACCTTCCTGGGAAAGCTGTTCTTTCTGGAATTTCTTGTTCTTCTTCATGATCGAGAGCATTACCTGCTTTCCGGCTGCACGCTGTTCCTTTGCAAATGCCAGCACTTCCAGCATCTTCTCCTGCGGCATTCCTTTCTCGATCAGGAGCGCCAGTTTCTCCTTGTTGTCCGGGATCTCATACCCTCTCTCTAAAAGCAGCATGACGATCCGCTCAAATCCGATTGAAAATCCACACGCCGGTGTCGGCTGTCCGGTAAATTTGCCGATCATCTCATCGTATCTTCCGCCGCCTCCGACAGAGCCGCCGAACTCATCCATCGCGATCTCAAAAATCGTTCCGGTGTAGTAAGACATTCCGCGCACCAGTGTCGGATCAAAGCTTAACTTAAAATCTGCCTCTTTCACACTGTCCACACTTGCGATGATCATCTCCAGCCCGTCTGCGGTCGCTTCCTCCAGATATCCGTTTAACTTCTCTTTGCAGTAGCGGACTCCCTCGATGTCATTTGTGATCTCCTTGAATAACTGAAGGTATTTTTCAATCGATTCTTTCGCATAACCGTGCTCTTCCAGTTCTTTTTCCACACCGTCAAGACCGATCTTATCCATCTTGTCCAGAATGATAAATACATCATCATAATCTTTCTCTTCAAATCCGCTGTAAGCCGCCATCGCCTTTAAGATCTTCCGGTCGTTGATGCGGACCGTAAAGTTTTTAAAATCCAGTTTGCCGAGCAGTGTTGTCGTCGCAAGGATCAGTTCGATCTCTGCAAGATTGTTCGGCTCCCCTAAAATGTCGATATCGCACTGCATAAACTGACGGAACCGTCCTCTCTGCGGGCGGTCGGCTCTCCATACATTTCCCATCTGCAGCGCTTTAAACGGAGATGGAAGCTCGCTGACATTGTTGGAATAATAACGAGATAACGGAACGGTCAGGTCATATCTGAGTCCTCCATCCACGAGATCCGCCTCACATTCTGCAGTGTCCAGCTTTAACTTCTCTCCACGCTTTAAGATCTTAAAGATCAGCTTTTCATTCTCCCCGCCCTGCTTGCTCGACAGGTTCTCGATATGCTCCACACATGGTGTCTCAATCGAAGAAAATCCAAATGTTCCATAAGTCTCCTTGATCAGGCGGATCACATAATCCCGGATCTGCATCTCTCTCGGTAACATATCTTTCATCCCGGTGACGGGCTTCTTCTTTAACGCCATAATAGTTCTCCCTTTCGCTCTATCATCTCATCGATCCGTGCGATATACTGTCCCACATCTTTGACATTTTCCACACGCTCAATCCTTTTTTCTAATTTCACTTCTTTTCCCGGCTGACCATTCTCAGACTGGCCTTCTGCCGCCGGAAATACAGCCTTTGTGGAGGCCTCTGCTCCCACTGCTACGATCGACTGTTTTTCCTCTATAATAAGTATATTGTATATTCCTGCTT
>JAPFCT010000086.1 GCA_026169575.1 Faecalimonas sp. | reverse complement strand
GAGCTTGCCATTGACGGGCTTCGTCTGGCAGCAATGAACACGCCGAGTATGCTAAGTACTCCGCTCAGTGTGATCGCAGGTATTGTCATGGGAGAATTTTCGGTTCGTTCCGGGTGGTTTAATTCAGAAGTAATGTTGTATATGGCGTTTGTCGCCGTTGCAAATTATACACAGCCAAACTTTGAACTTGGCTATGCGCTGAAATTTATGCGGCTGCTGCTTCTCGTTCTGACGGCGATGTTTAACTGGGTCGGATTCCTTGCAGGATGCATCGTTGTAGTGCTTTCAATCGCATGTAATAAGACGTTGTCAGGGAGAAGTTATTTAAAGATCAGTAAAAATTAGGATCCCAAAGCTGTAAATATTAAAAGTAAATAAAATTTATAGAATCCGTTGAATCGCACAGAAAAGCTTGCTATAATAAAATACAGTGACAGATAGAACTGATATTTCTGAAACGACAGAGATATCAGTATTTATTTGCCTAAAAAATCTGACAGTTTTTTCAGAAAAGATAAGAGAAAGGAAGAAGTTGGAATGGAACAAAACAAAGATGAAAAACTGGGGACCGAAAAACTTGGGAAGCTCATTGTCAGTATGGCACTTCCGGCGGTTGCAGCACAGCTGATCAACGTCCTCTATAACATCGTAGACAGAATTTACATCGGACATATACCGGGTTATGGAGATCTGGCGCTGACCGGTGTAGGGGTTACCTTTCCGATCATCACGATCATTACTGCATTCAGTGCATTTGCCGGGATGGGCGGGGCACCGATCGCTTCTATTTATTTAGGAAAGAAAGACCATGAAGGGGCAGAGAAGATTCTTGGAAACTGTACAAGTCTTCTGCTTTTATTTTCAATCGTGCTGACAGCAGTCTTTTTGATTTTTAAGACACCGATCTTATATGCGTTTGGAGCGAGTGATAATATTATTTCTTATGCGGAGGACTATATCTCTATTTACCTGATCGGAACTGTATTTGTACAGTTCGCAGTCGGCCTGAATACCTTTATCAGCGGGCAGGGAAATGCGAAGATTGCGATGCTGTCCGTACTGATCGGAGCAATTATCAATATCGTATTAGACCCGATCTTTATTTTCCTGCTGAATATGGGAGTGAGAGGTGCAGCCCTTGCCACGATCATTTCACAGGCAGTCAGTGCAGCATGGGTAGTGCGTTTCCTTGTATCAGAGAAGAGTATTATCCGCATCCGGAAGAAGTACTTGAAATTAAACAAAAAAGTAGTGCTTTCCATTGCAGCGCTTGGTATTTCTCCATTCATCATGCAGAGTACAGAGAGTCTCGTGACAGTTGTATTAAACAGTGGACTTCAAAAATATGGCGGAGATTTATATGTAGGGACAATGTCGATCCTGATGAGTGTGATGCAGCTGATCGTTGTACCGATCCAGGGAGTTTCCCAGGGTGTGCAGCCGATCATCAGTTATAACTTCGGCGCGGGAAAGAGAGACCGTGTGATGGGTGCATTCAAGAGAATGCTTGCAATCTGTCTGGCAGCGTCACTGGCACTTGGAATCGCCGCGATCGTCGGACCGGAGATGTTTGCGAAGATGTTTACAAGCAAAAGGGAACTCGTAGATCTGACAGCAAGCGTTATGCCGATCTACTTCCTGGGAATCACGATCTTCGGAATCCAGATGGCATGCCAGTGTACATTTATCGCGCTTGGACAGGCAAAGCTGTCACTGTTTGTAGCACTTTTGAGAAAAGTGATCCTGCTTGTACCGCTGGCGATCATTCTTCCGAAATTTGTCGGAGTTTCCGGAATCTATTATGCAGAGCCGATCGCAGATATCACTTCGGTAATTGTGACAGGTATTCTGTTTATGACGATCACAAGAAAGTTTTTGCGTAACTGCGGAAATCCTGCAGCAGGTGAAAACGGGAAATAAGAGAAGCAGGCAGAACAGAAAATAACATAAGATGGGATGAGGCGGAGGATGCACGCAGCGCGTGTGCTCCTCCGTTTTTTAGTTTTAAAGTTGAAAAGAAAGTTGAAAAGTTAAAAAAACAGTTGACAGAAGTGAAAAAATATAGTATGATACGTCTTGTGTAAAACGAAAAAGAAAGTAGAGTATCCACTCTC
>JAPFCT010000005.1 GCA_026169575.1 Faecalimonas sp. | reverse complement strand
TTTTTATAATAGGTATTCAATACCGTATGTAATTCTTTCAAGTTCTTTCCCATGCTGTCCGCATAGGTGATTAACATCACTTTATTTTCCAGTTTCATTCTGTCTTTATCCTTTCACTGCTCCATTTGCCACACCGTTCAAAATCTGTTTCTGGCAGATTACATAAAATACCAAAATTGGAATCAATGCCAGAATATAGGATGCAAATGCGAGATTATAATTCGTTCCAAACTGTGTCTGGAAATTTAACTGTGCCAGCGGGAGCGTATTATGCCCGGTTCCTGACATAATGACTAACGGCGTCATCACATCGTTCCATGTGCCAAGTGCAGTCAGAATTGCGACTGTCGCATGCATAGGCATCATCATCGGGAAAATAACCTTCCAGTATGTCTTCCATGTACTTGCTCCGTCAATCTCCGCCGCCTCTTCCAACGCTGCCGGAATATTTTTCAAATATCCGGTATAGAGCAGCACATTCATCGGCATATAAAATACAAGATACAAGATGATCACTCCCAGACGGTTCCCCAGCCCCATCTGCGCTGTCTGTTTTACAAGCGGCATCATAAGAATCGAAAATGGAACGAACATCCCACTGACAATATACAAATAAATAAACCGAAAGCTTTTCTTCTTTGCCATGCCTCTCCCGATCACATAACCGGCAATCGAGTGAATGAAAATTGCAAGCACGATCGTCGCCAGCGTGATCAGCAGACTATTTCCAAGCGAATTCCAGAAATCTGTCACCTCCATCGCCTGACGGAAGTTCTCCAGACTCCATTTTGCCGGAAAAGACAATGCACCTGCCACATCGTTTGTCATCTCACCTGGCTGTTTAAATGCAATGATAACCGCCATATAAAGAGGAAAAAATACAGTGACGGTTCCCAGCAGTAATACAATCGTTAAAATCCAATTTGTTTTTTTCTTTCCCTGCATTATAACTGTTCCTCCTTCTTACTCATAACTGTCATCTGGAAAATTGAAATTGCTACAATGACAACAAAAAACAGTACCGCATTTGCACTCTGAAATCCAAACTGACCTCCGTCCATACCATTTTTATAGATCAGATAGGAAATCGATTCTGTACTCTGTGCCGGTCCTCCCTTTGTCAATGACAGAATCTGATCAAATACCATCAAAAAGTTTTTTGTACTCAAAATAAGATTGATCGTCACAAATGGCATCACAAGCGGAAACGTTACTTTCCAAAATTCTTTCCATTTTCCTGCTCCATCCAGCATACTTGCCTCATAGACATCAGATGGAACGGTCTGCAGACCGGAAATATAAATAATGGTATTCATCGCCACCGCCTGCCACACACCGACGATCAGCACACCGATCCATGCATACTTCTCACTTGCAAGAATACTGTTCTGCAAAAATCCAATCTCAAATACATCGCCAACCACCGGAAGGATATAAGTAAAAATAAAACTGAAAATATATCCGATCACAAGCCCTCCCAAAATATTCGGCACAAAATAAATACCACGCAGCGCGCTCTTAAATCGGATCTGACTATTCAGCCCAAGCGCCATAAGAAGGCTCAAAACATTTACCAGTATTGTCCCTGCGATCGCATACTTGAATGTAAACAGATAACTTTTTCCTACCCTTGCATCCGTAAACAAATCAATATAATTTCGCAGTCCTACATATTCATAAGAACCATACCCTTTATAATTTGTAAAACTATATCCAATTCCTTTCAGCATCGGCAGCGTATTGAACATAAAAAACAACACAACTACCGGTATCACGATCGCCAGAAATGTTTTCTCCCGATTACTCATTCTCTTTTTCATTGTGCATCCTCCATCTCTTTCTCATACTCCTGCACCTTGCGGATCAGATCTCTGTTATATCGTTTCCATTCTGTGTCAAACCGTTCCAGAAATTTATCTGTGGATTTTTCACTTTCATCCATCAAATACGTCTGGATCATTGCATCTACACTCATTTCACTCGGATAATGGTGATCCTGAAAATCTGCCATCCGGTCATTTTTAATATACTCGCTCATGCCTGACAGCTCTTCCGGAATAGAAAAATCTCCTTCTTTGCAGGCAATTCCTCCCTGGTCTTCCAGATAAATCCGGATCACTTCATCCTCATATAAAAATCGAAGGACTTCATAAACTGCTTCCTTTTGTTCTGTATTTTTCATAACGCAAAACTGAAGATCAATTCCTGAATTTAATACATTCTCCTGCTCAGAATCATTTGCAGGAAATACAAAAGAATCGATTTTCATATCCGGATTTACCGATTTAATCTGAGGGATCGCATAACTTCCGATCGGATACATCGCAGATTCCCCTCTGGCAAACGCAGTACATGCATCGTTATAACTGTAAGCATATGGATTTGGTTCCGCATATGGAAGAAGTGATTTTATTTTCTCAGCAGTTTCACGGTATGCCTCTTTAAAAGTCGCTTCCCCCTTATTTACCTGACTGCATATATCAGAATCCACCAGCCCTACCGCCAATGCATTCCACGGTGCAAGACACGTCCATATATCTTTAAACCCAAAATACAATGGCTGAACCCCACAGCTTTGAATCTCCTCACATAATGTGACAAATTCTTCCCATGTTTCAGGAATCTCCCATCCATACTTTTGGAACATTTCCTTGTTGTAGAGAACTCCCGCTGCATTGGCGGCATATGGAAGTGCATAAACACCTTCCTGCGGAACAAATTCTAATTCTTTATCCATCTGGAGATAAGACTTTTTTACTTGTTCCAATTCTTCTAACTCTGAAATATCCAGAAATAAATCTGCATCCAGAAAGTTTGAATAATTACTGTCGCCTCCAATTCCAATGATATCCGGATAATCTTCCCTGATGAATCTTGTTTTTAAAATTGTCATAGCTTCATTTGGCGAAGAAATCGTCAGATGGATGTCATCATGCGTCTCATTAAAACGCGCCTCTATCTTTTCAAATGCCTTCACTGCCTCCGGTTTATAACACACCATCTCAACTTCTGTCCGATCACTGGAAGCTTCCTCGCCACAGCCCCCAAAACTTACTGTTCCCAACACAGCTGCCAACAGCAGGGAAATGTTTCTTACAATGCCTTTTTTCGACATATTTCATGCTCCTTTCGCATTTATTTTTCTTCCGTTTTAGTCAAATTAATCATAACATGCCTTTATGCTATCAGAAATAGCAATTTATTTCCTCTTTTATACCATAATACGATTTTTTATGGTATTATAGTAAACAAGACCGCATTATGGTATATTTACCGAAAGGAGACTTTATGAGCAATACATTTTTTCATATTTTCCCCCATGAAAACTTTATCGACCTTGGCATGTATCAATATGGCTATGAACAGTGTGATCCTGGTCATTCGTTCGGCCCGGTCGCCAGAAATCATTATCTGTTCCACTATGTTATTTCCGGAACAGGAACATTGATGGCTGATGATTCAAAAGGGATCACACAGACCTATTCCATCAAAAGCGGGCAGGGTTTTCTGATTTTTCCCGGACAGATCACGACATATTATGCCGATGAAAAACTTCCGTGGGAATATGTCTGGATTGAGTTTGACGGGTTAAAAGTAAAAGAAATCCTTCAGCTGACCGCGCTGTCTCCCAACGCTCCGGTTTATCGTTCTCACTCCAAAGATCTCAAAGAACAATTGCTGAATGAAATGCTTTATATTGTACACAATGCCGAAGAATCCCCTTTTCACCTGATCGGACATTTATATCTGTTTCTGGATCATTTGATTCTCTCCTCCAAGCGGACGGATTCTGTCCATTCAAGTAAAATGAGTGATTATTACATTAAAGAAGCCATCCACTATATAGAGCAAAATTTTCAAAATGATATTTCCATCGAAGAAATTGCCTCTGTCTGCGGAATTAACCGAAGTTATTTTGGGAAAATATTTAAGAAAGCACTCGGCCGTTCGCCACAAGAATTTTTAATGAATTACAGAATGCTGAAAGCAACTGAGCTGTTGAAATTAACCTCTCTGTCCATTGCGGAGATCGGCTCCGCCGTCGGTTATGAAAATCAACTGCACTTTTCGCGCGCATTCAAAAGAATCTATGGGATCTCGCCAAGAGAATGGAGAAATAAATCAAAAAAGAGAGCATAGTTGCTCCCTTCCAAAATAATGATAACTTTCACGGCTTGTGCAGACTATTTTCACAGTTAGCACAAGTTGATATTGTCTAATATTTTTTATCGTTCTTTCAAAAATCTCCTGATTTCTTCTTCCTTCGGCATCGATCGGATCGCTCCTTTTTTCAAAGTGATCAGCGCCGCCCCGGCATTTGCAAATGTCAGCATTTCCTCTAACTCTTCTTTGGACAACTGCCCTAGATCATGCTCCAGCAGATATCCAAGCGCACATCCACAGAACGTATCCCCTGCCCCGGTCGTCTCAATGGCCTCTACGGAAAATCCCTCTTTTTCTACACGCATTCCCTTATAGTATGCACGGCTTCCTTCTTTCCCCATCGTAAGAAGGATCAGAGGAATCTGGTATTTCTCCTGCAGCATATGAATTCCCTTGTCATAGTCTTCCTCTCCCGTGACAAACTGAATCTCATTGTCCGATATTTTCAGCACATCGCATTGTCCGAATCCATACTCCATCTGTTCTTTTGCAAGATCCAAAGATTCCCAGAGCGGCTCCCTCAGATTCGGGTCAAAGGAAATGACCGCCCTGGCTTCTTTCGCACAGCGGATCGCTTTTTTTGTTGCATTTCTCACACCTTCATGTGTCATGGAGAGTGTTCCGAAGTGAAAGATTTTTGTATTCCGGATCAGATCCAGATCCACCTCTTCTTCTCTCAGCATCATATCTGCTCCGGGGTTCCGGTAAAAGGAGAACTCCCGGTCTCCGTCCGGCAGCGTATGTACAAACGCAAGCGTGGTCCTCACTTCCGGATCCATCCGCAGACTTTCTGAGCAGATTCCCACTTCGTTCAATGTATTTTTTAACAGCGTCCCGAACAGATCCTGCCCGACTTTCCCGATAAATGCAGCCTTCTTCCCGAGATTGTTCAGCATCGCCAATACATTGCACGGGGCGCCGCCCGGATTTACTTCCAGAAGCTGATTCCCCTGCTCACTTTTTCCACTTTCTGTAAAATCGATCAAAAGTTCTCCAAGCGCTACTACATCATACATATTCATTCTCCCTTACACAC
>JAPFCT010000213.1 GCA_026169575.1 Faecalimonas sp. | reverse complement strand
GTTTATGAAGGATCATCCGAACGTTACCGTGAACTATACGACACTGACGCAGGCACAGTTCAATGAAACAATGCTGTCCGGAATCCGGGCGGGAGATGCGCCGGACTTGTTCCCGCTTCCATCTACCGTTACATTTTCCACAGCAGTCAGTGAAGGATGGTTTCTTCCGATGAATTTATATCTGGATGAAGAATTTTTTGCGCAGATCCAGCCGGAATTTCTCTGCGAAAATGTTACAATGAAAGGGGAGGATGTCTATCTTCTCCCGGAAGCGGTCGATATTCCGAGTGCACTTCTGTTTTATAACCGGTCTCTTTTGGAAGAAGCGGGGATAGAGATCGACCCGGAGCAGGTGACCTGGGAGGAATTTCAACAAGTCTGCGAGCAGGTTACGGAAAATGGCGATGGCAAGTATTATGGCATGGTCGCAAGCGGTGCCCAGAAAAACCGTATGGACATTGAACTGCGCGCATTTTCGGAGGTGGCAGGAGCAAAATTAGGACCGGCAGGGCAGGTGTTTTTGCAAGAAGAGCAGACAACATTCGCAGATCCAGAAGTGCTTGAAGCGTTTGACCTCTACCAGGAGTTGTATGAAAACGGATGTTTTCACCCTGACACGGCATCGTTGACAGCTCCGGAAGCAAGAAAGCTGTTTGGAGAGGGAAATGCGGCATTTCTTGTGCAGGGCGCATGGTGCATTCCGGTCTGGGAAAAGGATAACCCGGATCTGGATTTCGGAGTGATGAAAGTTCCGGTAAACGAACAACAGCCGGATGGGAAATTGCTGCGCCCGTTTACGAAAGGATGGATGGGTATTTCTGCAAACAGCAAACATCCGGATATTGCGGCGGAGTACTTAAAGTATCTCTATTCTTATGAATATCAGAGAACACTGATGGCGCAGGGCGGATTTGTCTCTGTGCGGAGCGATCTCGGAGAAAAGGATATCGAGAACGAACATATGAGACGCTATTACCAATATGCGATGGAACAAAGTATTGCTGTTCCAAATCCGGTGGCAGAAAACGGCAATATCGAGCTGGTTTACAGCATGATCCAGCCGGTCGTTCCGGATTTTGGAGATATTGCCTCTTCTATTTTTTCCGGAAAGAAGATTTACCGAAAAGAATTGAAAAATTATGCCGGCCAGATGCAGGAGAACCTGGAACGGTCGGTAGAGACGGTGAAGAAACAGAAGGAAATCTCCTTGTCAGATTTTAATTATTAATAAGGGCTGGAAAGAAAATTTTATATAAAGAGAACCAGAAAGCGCCACTTTCGGTGATGGATGAAAGTTGAAAAACAGGATTCCATGCGGAAAGCGGTGCTTTTTTGATGCGCAGAAACTCAGCAGCTTGCAGAAAAATGTGCCGGAGAGTATAATGGGGAGCGTATAGAAACTTTGCGTTGAAAAAGGAGATGTATCACTCTTTGAAAGGAGAAACATATTGTGCATAGATAGAAATGGGGAAACGATGATTACTTTTGTTTTAAATCAGGAAGAAAAGAAGCAGATTGCAGCTGAGATTCTGTCTGGTCCATGTACAGAAGATTTGAGAAAGAATAAAAATATTTTAGGAACAGCGTCTTACTTCCGTTATATTTATAATGAGAGGTGAGGGCGGTTTTACCGGAGAACTGTCATATAGAAAGACAGAGAAAAAGAGGAGGAAATGGTTGTGAAAGAAACAGAGAAGAAAAGAGAAGTCAGGCTTCTTGCGCTGGATGTAGATGGAACATTGTTTGATTCCAACGGACGTGTTACAGAAAAAACGATCCAGGCGCTGAAACGTGCCAGGGAAAAAGGCGTGCAGGTTGTGCTGGCATCCGGCAGGGGATATGACTGGATGCCGTGGGATCAGCTTACGGAAGTAGCGATGGATTATGTAATCACGACAAACGGTGGAGGAGTCTATCGATGTGGGGATGGCATGTGTCTGCATGAGGAGACTATGGACGGGAAGGAATTGCTGCCGCTGTTTCAATTTCTTCAGGAAAAGGAAGTATATATTACGGTATTTATGGATGGCGCTACTTACACACCGCGTCAGTGTTTTTCCTATGTGGAAAATATGGATGTACCGGAGTATGTGGCGCAAAGTCTGAAAGACTGGAAGAAAGAGTTAAAAGATTTGGAGGCATATATCAGGACGCATGAAGCGAAGATCCAAAAAGTGACATTGAATTTTCAGAAAGCGCCGGACGGTGGATACCTGAATCGGGAGGAAGTAAAAGAATATCTGGAGGAGCGCGCCGATATCCATGCGGTGGACGGTGGATTTGCCAATTTGGAATTTACAAAGACAGGAGTCAGCAAGGCGACCGGGATCCGTTTTCTGTCAGAAATGCTTCAGATCCCGATGGAACAGACAATGGCTGCCGGGGACAGCGAGAACGATATCGAGATGATCTGCGAAGCTGGGATCGGCATTGCGATGGGAAATGCACTGGAACAAGTAAAACAGGCAGCAGACGATATCACTGCAACGAACGATGAAGCAGGTGTTGCATCTGCAATCGAAAAATATATTCTTATCTGATCCGGACAGAAAGTATCTGTCAAATATCCTTTTTTAAAAGATAATAATATAAAATTATCGGAAAGTATTGACAAATCTAAATTTCTGTAATAGATTAATAAAAAATAAATTTTGAAACCGTTGAGAAAGAGGAGTAGGTTATCAAACAACATCCCAGAGAGTGGCAGGCGGTGTGATTGCCATATGAAGTTGATAATTGAATGGACTTTCGAGGGCGACCTGAAATCTATAGGAGAGTATGGTACGTCGGGAACCGAACCCGTTATCAATCAGGAGTGTATGTTAGTACATGAGAAAGAGGACAGTACGTGTCAATTTGAGTGGTACCGCGATAATAATACCCATTATTACCGTCTCAAGCAAAAGCTTGAGGCGGTTTTTTTCGCGTTGGCAAGGATCGTGAGCATTTTTCAAGGAAGGCGCTCGTTGTGCTTGCACAAAAGAGAGCGTTCCTTGAAAAATATTCGCGGGCTGCCCGCGACTGAGAGGCGGAGCCTCGAAGTGCTCACGATCCGCATTGTGAAATGTGAAGCACAGGAAGGCGCTCGTTGTGCTTGCACAAAAGAGAGCATTCCGAGAAAAATATTCGCGGGCTGCCCGCGACTGAGAGGCGAAGCCACGAAGTGCTCACGATTCGAAGCAATCACGATCCGCATTGTCTGATTTTTGCTAACATCATAGTTGTCTGCCTGGCAAGTGGATATCAACATAATTTTTGAAAAGAAAAGGAGCAGAGAAAGATGATGAGAAGAATGAGTAAAAAGGTAGGAAAACTGGCAGGAAGTCTGGCGGCTGCGATAGCGATCGCAGTTGCCGCAGGATGTGGAGGCCAGCAGGAAGTAAAGAATGCAGAGAATGGAGAGAACATTTATCATATCGGTATCTCCCAGTTTGCAGAGCATGGCTCTCTTGATAATTGCAGGGAAGGATTTGTGGAAGGCTTAAAAGAAGAAGGGCTGGAGGAAGGAAAAAACCTGAAAATAGAAGTCAAAAATGCAGCAGCAGATATGGGTACTGCAAGCCAGATTGCAGATCGGTTTGTGTCAGATCAGATGGATCTGATCTGTGCGATTGCAACCCCGAGTGCACAGGCTGCGTTTAATGCGGCGATGGATACAGAGATTCCGGTCATCTATACGGCGGTGACGGATCCGGAAACGGCAGAACTGGCAGAAAAAGATAAAAAACCGGCAGGGGAAGTGACCGGAACGAGTGACAGACTCCCGATCAGGGAGCAGCTTGAGATGATTCGCCGGATTCTGCCGGATGCAGAGAAAATCGGAATTCTCTATACAACAAGCGAAGTGAATTCTCTGTCCGCAATTGAAACGTATGAAAGTTATGCAAAAGAGTATGGATTTGAGATTGTAACAGCAGGCGTCAGCAACACATCGGAAATAGCGATGGCGGCAGAGGAACTGGTCGGAAAGGTAGATTGTCTGACCAATCTGACAGATAACACGGTAGTCAATTCGCTTCCGACCATTTTGGAACGGGCAAAAGAAGCAGAGATTCCAGTCTTTGGAAGTGAGGTAGAGCAGGTGAAGCGTGGATGTCTGGCGGCAGAAGGACTTGACTATGTAAAGCTTGGAAAGCAGACCGGGAAAATGGCGGCAAAGATACTGAAGGGAGAGGCAAAAGCATCTGAAATGGAGTATGAAGAGATTTCAGGAGGGAACCTCTATTTGAATACTGCAGTGGCAGAACAACTTGGCATTTCGTTTGGAGAGGATCTGCTTAAAAGCGCTGCAGACACATTTGACCAAATGGAAGAGTAAGTAAGAGAGATGCAGAACGTGATAAGAGCTGCAAACACGGAAAATGAGGGAAGGAAGGCAGGAAAATGAATTTGATCATAACAACAATGGAGCAGGGACTGATCTACGGGATACTTGCTCTGGGTGTGTATATTACTTACAAAATACTGGATTTTCCAGATCTGACCGTAGATGGAAGTTTCCCGCTCGGCGGGGCGGTCGGGGCTGCGCTGATCACAAGGGGGATGTCCCCGTTTCTGTCGCTGTTTGCGGCATTTCTGGCAGGAGCGCTGGCAGGGATGATTACCGGATTGATTCATGTGAAAGGAAAGGTCCGGGATCTTCTGGCAGGGATCATTATGATGACAGCGCTGTGGACAGTGAATCTGCGGATTGCCGGGACTGCAAATGTACCGCTGTTTTCGCAGGCAACCATTTTTAAAAATGATCTGGTCAGCAGGATGTTTCCGGGGGCATGGAAAAGCTATGCCACACTTGGGCTGATCGTTGTCATTGCACTTGGGGCAAAATTATTGCTGGATCTTTATTTGGGCACAAAGTCAGGGTTTCTTCTGCGGGCGGCAGGTGACAACGACAAATTCGTCACCTCTCTCGCAAAAGATGCGGGAAATGTAAAAATCATCGGGCTTGCGATTGCCAATGGGCTTGTGGCGCTTGCGGGATGCGTATTCTGTCAGGAGGAGAGAGTTTTTGAAATTTCCATGGGAACCGGAGCGATGGTGATCGGGCTTGCAAGTGTGATCATCGGGACGAGTCTGTTTCGGAAGCTTCCTTTATTTAAGACAACAACCGCAGTCTTTGCCGGGGCGGTGATTTACAAGTTGTGTGTCGGCGTTGCGATTAAAAACTTTGAACCAAGAGATATGAAACTGATCACGGCAGTGCTGTTTCTTGTGATTTTGCTGATCAGTACGGAGAGGAAAAGGAAGGTGAAGGGAAATGCTGGAACTGAATCATATTTATAAATACTATAATCCGGGGACTGTCCATGAAATGTGTCTGTTCGAAGACTTTGGGATGAAAGTAGAGCGGGGGGAGTTTGTCTCCGTGATCGGAAGTAATGGATCAGGCAAAACGTCTCTGCTGAATCTGATCTGCGGCAGTATTCTGCCGGAAGCAGGGCAGATCTGCATGAATGGGAAAGATCTCACAAAGGAAAAGGAATACAGGCGAAACAAGAAGATTGGAAGGGTGTATCAGAACCCTGCACTTGGCACTTGTCCGGGGATGACAATTCTTGAAAATATGGCGATCGCGGATCACAAAGGAAACTGCTATGGATTTACAAGAGGAATCAACAAAAAACGGATTTCCTATTACCGGGAGTTACTATCTTCCTTAAGGCTTGGTCTGGAAGAAAAGTTAGAGACAAAAGTGGGGGCTTTGTCCGGCGGACAAAGACAGGCGATGGCTCTTCTGATGGCTACGATGACACCGGTGGATCTTCTGATCCTCGATGAACATACAGCGGCGCTGGATCCGAAGACGGCAGAGCGAATTATGGAACTGACAGATGAAATTGTGAAAAAGAAACAATTGACAGCGATCATGGTGACACACAATCTTCGCTATGCCGCAGAGTATGGGAACCGGCTCTTGATGATGCATCAGGGAGAGATTATACTGGATCGGTCAGGCAAAGAAAAGCATCAGACAAGTGTGGAAGAAATTTTAAAGTTGTTTCATGAGATCAGCATTGAGTGCGGCAACTAAAACAGAACAGAGAACATAGGGATGGAAGAAGGATGTCCATCCTTATTTTTTCACTTTATAAGAAATTTCTCAAATCGTAAAAAATAGTGTATAATGTATGAGAAATAAAAAAGGGCATAACAAAAGAGCGAAAGTTGGAGATTCGCGATGACTTTGATTATGAAGTTTTTTGTTTTTTGGTGTGTCT
>JAPFCT010000427.1 GCA_026169575.1 Faecalimonas sp. | reverse complement strand
GCACAGTACTGCCCGCAAATCCCCCGATAATCGATTCCATGTCAAACGCTTCGGAAAGGATCGTGCGGAACATTTCCGGGACAGCAGACAGATTCGTGAGAGTTACATAGAACCCGACAAGGATGTAGATTCCTGCCATGACCGGAACGAGCACCGAAGTGATGAAGCTGATCCGGTGTACGCCTCCGAAAATGACGATGGCAGTGAGCAGCGCCAGAATGCCTCCGACAACTGCCGGGAGAATGGTGTCAGAGTAATCCCGGACATAATATTCCAGGGAGGAGGAAATGTTGTATGCCTGAAGTCCGTTGAAACCATAGGCAAAACAGCAGATCAACAGAATAGAGAAGAGCACTCCGAGCCAGCGTTTTTTCAATGCGCGTTCGATATAATAAGAAGGTCCTCCGCGGAAAGAATCTCCATCCTTCACTTTATAAACCTGGGCGAGAGTACTCTCCACAAAAGCGGAAGCGCCGCCGATCACTGCCATGATCCACATCCAGAAGATGGCGCCCGGACCGCCTGCTGCAAGCGCGGTTGCGATACCTGCGATATTTCCGGTCCCAACTCTGGAAGCGGTAGAAATCATCAGTGCCTGAAAGGAAGAAACGGGCTTTTGAGAAGCAGTTTCTTCGGCAGTGGATTTTTCCTTCAAAGCGAGGAACGCATCTTTTAAAAGTGTGATCTGGACGAAGCGTGTCCGGATCGTAAAGTAGATCCCTGCACCTGCGAGAAGAAAGATCAGAATGTAGCTGTAAAGAAAATCATTCAGATTTGATAAAAAATTATTCATAGTCATCTCCTTTGTCTGGAATGTCATGGGCTGCCGGATAGAAGCCGGTTGACATTCTTTTATAAAATAGCATTTCCAGTAAAAAAATATTTAGTAATATTGCTTGAAAAGCAACTTCTAAAAAACAAAAAATGCGCTCTAGCAGTTTAATATAAAAGCTTTTCAAAGTCAATAACAAGCGTAAAATGCAGCAGATCGGAAAGAAAGTATTGCAGGAAAGGATGGCATGTGCTAGAATTGGAGCGAAAATAAAGATAGAAAAGCAGAGTAGAGACGTGTGCGTTAAGTGCCAGACGGACGGGGAGTTGCCGGCTGGACGAAGAGCAGAAATATGCTTGCGGTACATGTCCCGCATCCCGCTGCTGCACATAGAATCGATATGTGAATACCTTCTATGCGTGGCTTCAGGACTACTGCAAAGGAGGTATTTTTTATGAAACAAATGAAACAGCAATTTGTAGACTCCTGGCATGAGTTAAGGCACTTGAAGACAGTCGTTGTGACAGCGATGCTGATCGCAGTCGGAATCATACTCGGGTATTTTTCCATCACACTGACACCGTATCTGAGGATCGGATTTTCTTTTATTGCAAATGAACTGACAGCGCTTTTGTTTGGTCCGGTTGTCGGCGGTGTGATGGGCGGGATCGCAGATATCATCAAATATCTGATCAAGCCGGATGGACCTTATTTTTTTGGATTTACACTGAGTGCGATCCTGGGACCGGTTATTTACGGAATCATGCTCTATAAGAAACCGGTCAGTTTTCCACGGATTTTTGCCGCGAAAGTGATCGTTGCAGTTCTGGTAAATCTTCTTCTTGGAACGTACTGGCTGTCCATGCTTTACGGAAAAGGCTTTCTTGCACTGCTTCCGGCGAGGGCAATCAAGCAGGTATGCTCTGTTCCGGTAGAATCGCTGCTGTTTTATGTCGTTGTAAAGACATTAGGGAAAGCGCACTTTTTCTCAGAAGTACGGGCAAAACGTTAGCAGGTAAAAAGTCTGTCCGCATCTGAGAGGGAAAAGAAGCAGATATATTTGGGGAAGGACAGAAAAGCGCCGGGAAAAGTGTTTTTTGGAAAAAAGAATAAAAACGGGGGCAGCCGGAAGGAGAAGTTTTTTCGGACCATAGGTGATGCTATGGCCTGAGGGGGCAGATCATCCGGCTGCCCTTTTGTACATGAAAGGGACGGACCGGGAGACCGGTCTGGTGTCGTGGAAGGAATCGGAGGAAAGTAAGATGCTCCTTTCTTATGCTCTGGATGGGCAGAAAAGAAATAGGGATAAAAAGGGCGGAAAGAATAGAAACTAATACGGGGAATAAAAAGACAGAATGGGAGAGGAAGCGCATGGAAGTGGAAGTAGTACGCTGGCTTCTGGGAGAAGAATATGG
This sequence comes from Faecalimonas sp., assembly GCA_026169575.1. The sequence continues at coordinate 5,951 of JAPFCT010000427.1, read as the reverse complement.
AAAGCGTGCAGTGCTCGCGCGTCTGGTATTTTACTGTGCACCGTTTTTGAAGCGTCTGAAAATTTCGTCGATGATCTGGATGCCGCAGACGCTTTTGCATGATCTGGAGCAGCTTGCGGGAGAACTGGAAGTGGGATTTGGGCAGTTAGACAAAAGGAGCGGGGATGTGTTAGTGTTTCTTTATCGGAGAGAGGCATTATGCCGTTATCTGATGCGCGCCAGGCAGCAGGAAATCCTTTTGGCACTGGGATATCCGGAAGGAACTCTGGAAGAAAGGATCGAACGGTTTGCGGCACGGATCCGGGACAGAAGAAAAAGAGGGGGATTTCCGGAGGAGACGGGGCTCTTTCTTGGCTACCCGGTCGAAGATGTGGAAGGCTTTGTACGGGAGGGCGGGAAAAAGGAACTCTGCTCCGGCTACTGGCAGGTCTATGAAAGACCGGAAGAGAAGAAAGCATTGTTTGCGCTTTACGATCAGGTGAAAGTGTGGGCGGTCAATGAATTTCTGGCAGGAAAAGAAGCTGCAGAGATCTGTCTGTGAGAAAGTCTTGGATTTCGAGGGGATTCATGTTACAATACGAGAGAAGTTCGCAGGAAAAATCAGAGTGGCTGAAACTGAAAAAATCGGTTACAGAGCGGAGAAGATCAAGAGAAAGAAGAAGGTGGAACTTATGAGTTATGCAGATAAAGTATTTATAGATATGTGCCGCGATATCATCGATCACGGGACAAGCACAGAGGGAGAGAAAGTACGTCCGAAGTGGGAGGATGGGACTTATGCGTATACGGTCAAGAAATTTGGCGTGGTAAACCGGTATGATCTGTCAAAAGAATTTCCGGCGCTGACACTCCGGCGGACCGGGATCAAGAGTTGTGTGGATGAGATGCTGTGGATCTGGCAGAAGAAGTCAAACAACATCCATGACCTGAATTCCCATATCTGGGACAGCTGGGCAGATGAGGATGGTTCGATCGGGAAAGCTTACGGGTATCAGATGCAGGTAAAGCATCAGTACCGGGAAGGAATGATGGATCAGGTAGACCGTGTGATCTACGACCTGAAGCATAATCCGTACAGCCGCAGGATCATGACAAATATCTACGTCCATCAGGATCTTCATGAGATGAATCTTTACCCATGTGCGTACAGCATGACATTTAATGTGACGAAGAAAAAGGACAGCGAAAAGCTGGTGTTAAATGGGATCCTGAACCAGCGTTCGCAGGATGTCCTGGCGGCAAATAACTGGAATGTCTGCCAGTATGCAGTGCTGCTGCACATGCTGGCGCAGGTGTGCGATATGCAGGTTGGAGAATTTGTACATGTGATCGCGGATGCGCATATTTATGACAGACATATCCCGCTGATCGAGGAACTGATCCAAAGAGAACCGTTCCCGGCACCAAAGTTCTGGCTGAATCCGGAAGTGAAGGATTTCTATGCATTTACAACGGATGACGTGCGGTTAGAAGACTATCAGACCGGACCACAGATCAAAAATATTCCGATCGCTGTGTAGAGAAGCAGAGCGCGGATAAAAAAGACTGTCCATGTAGCTGTAGAAAAAGAGTTTTGGAGGAAGAAAGATGAACATTATTGTTGCGGTAGACAAAAACTGGGCAATCGGAAAGGATAACAAGCTGCTTGTCAGCATTCCGTCAGATATGAAATTTTTCAGAGAGACGACAACCGGTAAGGTAGTTGTCATGGGTAGAAAGACGCTGGAAAGCTTTCCGGGCGGACAGCCGCTAAAGAAGCGCACGAATATTGTGCTGACTTCAGATAAGAATTATAAGGTAAAAGATGCGATCGTCGTGCATACAGTGGAAGAACTGCTGCAGACACTCAAAGCGTATGAGGAGGAAGACATCTACGTGATCGGCGGGGAGAGTGTGTACAGACAACTGCTTCCGCACTGTGATACTGCCCATATTACGAAGATCGACCATGTCTATGAAGCAGATACTTACTTTCCGGATCTGGATGCGGACCCGGAATGGGAGATCACGGGGATCAGCGAAGAGCAGACATACTTTGACCTGGAATATGAATTTGTAAAATACGAGAGAAAGCATTCCTAAAGTGTCTGCAGAAACAGACAGCAAAATGTGAGGAAGACTATAAAGAAGGCGGCTGCCTGGGACAGCACAGAATCAGATGACCCTTTATCAGCGATCAGGGGAAATGAAAATCTGTGCAGATCCCGGCAGCCGTTTTTTAAGGGGTATCGGAAACCTGACCGGTATGTTCCTGGATCTGTTTGACATATTCTTTTGGAGTCATTCCGAATTCCTTTTTGAAGGCGCGGAACAGATGATTGTAGTTGCCGAGTCCGCAGATCTTGTAGATCTCGATCATCGGATAGCCTTTTTCCAGCAGACGTTTGCACAGATCCAGCTTGGACTTGACGATATAGCGGTGAACGGTCATTCCGGTCTGCCGTTTAAATTCCCGGCAGATATGATATTTACTGATGTAGAATTCTTTCTCCAGACGGTCCAGAGAAATCTCTTCGTGCAGATGGTGCTTGATGAAAATGAAAATATCATCGAGGGAGAGGCGCGGGCATACTTTTGTATTTGTCTGAAATTCTGTGTGGATGCAGGCGCGCAGAAGCAGCACGATCAGCATTGTAAGAATGCTGTCCTCAAATAGCTGGTGTCCGAAATCGGTCTGTTCCTGGGGGAGTGTCAGCAGTCTTTTTGATAAATTTTTGATCAGCATAGTGATCTCCGAAGAAGAGTGGACGCAGGTACATTCATAAGGAACTACATGAAAGCAGGATTCCAGATCCGTATGTTCATCGGAGAGGCGGTCGAGCAGTTCTTTTGTGAATCCGACCTGGAGAAAACGTAAAGGAACTTTGGAAGATGCGTGTTCCAGGAGGAAAGTCGTATTTGGATTGACAAGGATCATGTCTTCTGTGGCGCAGAAAAAGGAGCTTCCGGCGTGGGTACAGCTGCATTTTCCGGAGGTGATAAACAGAATCATGTGATAATTTCCCGAAGAAAACGTTTTCCTCTTTGCTTCGGCATACAGATACTCTTTTGCGAAATATTCTTCTTTCATTTCTTAAACTCCTGACGATGTGATGATTGGGGATAACTGGTAAAATATACAAAAATTGTAATAAAATCTCATACAGAATAGATAAGATATATAGTATATCAATTTTTGATAGTTTTCAAGCAAAAAATGGATATGAAGGAGTCCGTGGGAAAGCTATAATACTTTCTAACGACAGAAATCTGTCAAAGAAATAACAAAGATACCATAGGGAAAAACATGCGAGGAGGAAATTATTGTGAGAGAGTTTTCCATGAAAGACAAAATCGGCTACACCCTCGGGGATTTAGGGTGCTGCTGTACGGAGCAGTTCAGAGCAATGTTTTTGACAGTGTTCTATACGCTCGTACTGAAAGTAAATCCCGTACATGTCGGAATCATCCTTCTGATCACAAAGATCTGGGATGCGATCAATGATCCGATCATCGGTGCGATCATCGACTCAAGAAAGTCAACAAAAGGCGGAAGATTTATTCCGTGGATCAAAGCATTCTGCGTTCCGATGGGAGTGCTGTGCGTGATCGGATTTTTAGATGTCAGCAGCTGGGATTACAAGTTTAAACTGGCATATATTCTGATCACTTATATTCTTTATGAAGCAATGTATACTTGTGTCAATGTGCCGTTTGGTTCACTTTCCAGTGTCATGACAGATGATGTCAATCACCGTACAGACTTATCTCGTTACAGAAGTCTTGGCGGAACGATCTTTATGACTGTGATCGTGATCGTAGGACCGCTTGTACTTTACAAGGATAATAAGCCGGTCGCTTCCAGATTTACTCTGATGGCACTTCTCTGTGCGACGATCGGTGTGTTCTGTCTGATCGTGACAAGCTCCTGGTGTAAGGAACGTGTAGAGTTAAAAGTGAAAGAAGGAAAGAAATTCAATTATCTGGATGCACTGAAAAATGTTGCGAAGAACAGAGCGCTGCTTGGACTGATCTTCTCAAGCCTTGCAGGAATGATCGCGGCAAGCGTCGTAAACGGACTGAATACTTACTTATTCAAAGATTACTTCGGAGATGTGAAAGTAATGTCAATCTCCGGTATGTTAAGTACGGTTTATGCGATCATCACATTTATCGGAACGAAATATGTTTCCAAGAAATTCGGTAAAAAAGAATGGTGTATGTACGGAGCAGGATTTGCAGCGCTCGTATTTGGGATTTTGTTCTTTGTACCGTTAAAAAATCCGCTTGTATTTATTGCGATCAACGGAATCTGTTATCTTGGAGCAAGTGGTTTCCAGGTACTGATCTGGGCGATGGTAAATGATGCGATCGACTATCAGGAACTGATGACAGGAGAGAGAAATGAAGGTATGGTATATTCTACTTACTCATTCTTCCGGAAACTGGCATCAGCAGTCAGCGCGAGTCTCAGCAGCTTTACGCTTGCAATGATCGGCTACAATGTAAATGAAGCAGTACAGACCGCAGCAGTAAAAGCAAATATCTGGAAATCTTACACAGCGATCTATGCAGTAGGATATCTGATCGCAGTGCTGATCTTATTCTTTGTATATCCTCTGTCAAAGAAGAAGACAGAACAAATGTTAGAAGAGCTTGCAAAGAGAAGAGCAAACGGAAAGGGAAACAGATAGATGGTTCGTTATGTTGAAGTAGAAAACAGAAAAGGAAAGATCCTCCGCGGATTTTTAAACCTCCCGGATGGGGTAGAACATCCTCCGGTTGTCTTAAATCTGCATGGATTCGGAGGAAGTCTTTCCGGATATAAATATGCACACACACATCTGGCGAGAACGCTTGAAGCGGAAGGGATCGCATGTATGCGGTTTGACTTCTATGGATGCGGCGAGAGTGACGGAGAGTTTGATGAAATGACATTTACCGGATTGCTCGAGGATGCAGAGGATGTTCATGCATGGCTGAAAGAACAGCCATGCGTAGACGGAGAGAAAATCATCTTATCCGGTCAGAGTATGGGTGGATTTGTGGCGGCAAGCGCGGCTCCGCGCATTCAGCCGTACGGTCTCATCCTGATGTGTCCGGGAGCAGGAATGTGGTATGGCTGTAAGGAGCGCGCAGATCACTTTAAAAATCTCGGGATGACGTTCGCAGATATGGAAGGACTGAAGTTCGGACTGGACTTTAACTATGACCTTGCAAACTATTCACCATTTGAAGACGCAAAAGGATACGAAGGCAGCGTGCTGATCCTGCGCGGAACAAAGGATGAACTTGTTGATGATAAAACTTGTGAAACATATATGGAATGCTACACCGGAGCAAAGAAATTTGTAAAGGTTGAGGGCGGTAACCATAACTTCGCAAGCATCCCGGCGAGAGAAGCGTGTGAGGCAGAAATTGTAACCTATGTAAAAGAGATCATCTGATTTCAGAAAGGCAGGAGAACAAGATGAAATTATTAGAGAGTATTCAGGTAGGAAATACAACACTGAAAAACAGAATTATGTTTCCGCCTCTGACAACTGGTTATGAGGCAAAGGACGGAAGTATCACTCCGCAGAGCCAGGCATTTTATGAGAGACTTGCAGAGGGTGGCGTATCTTATATCGTCTTAGGAGACGTTGCTCCGATCAAGACATTTACACCGGTTCCGAAACTGTGTGATGACAGCCAGATCGAAAGTTTCCGTAAACTGGCAGATGCAGTACACAAGCATGGCGCAAAAATCGGGGTACAGATCTTCCACCCGGAATATGACACAGCAAGCATTACAGAGCTTTTCTTAAAAGGAGATTTTGAAGGGCTCCGTGCAAAAATGAAACATGATATGGCACATTTCATCGATGAGGTATCCGAAGAAAGCCTGCATGAGATCATTGAAAAAATGTGTGAATGTGCAAAGCGAGCACAGGCAGCCGGAATCGATGCGATCCAGGTACATGGTGACCGTC
>JAPFCT010000094.1 GCA_026169575.1 Faecalimonas sp. | reverse complement strand
AGAACTTGAGATCGTTCCAGCTGGAAAAGCAAGAGAATGTGGTATTGACAGAAGTATGATCATGGCATATGGCCAGGACGACAGAGTTTGTGCGTTCACATCTTTACTTGCAATGTTAGAGACAACAGATGTAAAGAGAACAGCATGCTGTATCCTCGTTGATAAAGAAGAGATCGGAAGTGTCGGAGCAACTGGTATGACATCTAAATTCTTCGAGAACGCAGTCGTAGAACTGATGGATGTTGTAGAAGGATACTCAGAAGTAAAATTCCGCCGTGCAATGGCAAACTCCAAGATGCTTTCTTCTGATGTAAGCGCTGCATTTGATCCATTATTTGCAGCAAGCTTCGAGAAGAAAAATTCTGCATTCTTCGCACACGGTCTCGTGTTCAACAAATACACAGGAAGCGGCGGAAAAGGTGGATCTAACGATGCCAATGCAGAATATGTTGCAGAACTTCGCAAGATCATGGAAGACAACAACGTTGCATTCCAGACAGCAGAACTTGGTGCAGTAGACGTCGGAGGCGGCGGAACAATCGCATACGTTCTTGCAAGACATGTCATGAACGTTATCGACAGCGGTGTTGCTGTACTTTGTATGCACGCTCCATGGGAGATCACAAGTAAAGTAGACGTATACGAGGCTGTCAAAGGATACAAAGCATTCTTAAAAGATGCGTAAAACGGTATAGGATTATCGATATTTCTGTCTGCATATCATATGCAGGAGGAAGCACTGGTAACTGAAATATACATAGAAGCAATATAAAATCCCCTCTTTGAAAGTGGCTGTGCAGACAGTGACTTTTGAAAGAGGGGATTTTTGCATAGAAAAATTGACAGTGTTTTTTAATTTATAACTATCCAGTGAATTTTTCTTTGACGGAATTTGAAATCGCATTTGAGATTCCCTTTACCGATGAGGAATATTCAAGCGGTGACATTCCGGTTGCCTTTTTAAATTGTTTGGAAAAATATTGCAGAGAACTGTATGACAGATAGTGTGCGATCTCTGTAAAGTTCATCGTCCCAATCCGGATGATTTCTTTGGCGTATTCGATTTTCATCTGACTGAAGTATTCGATCGCGCCGCAGTTTTTCTCTTTGTGAAAAAGCGCCTGCAGAGCGGAGCGGCTGATGGGAAACTGGGAGCAGATCAGAGGAATCGTCAGGTGATCGCAGATATGTTCTTCCATATAAGTGGAAATCTGCTGAAACTGATTCTGCTTTGCGGTAATATTTGCAGGAGATTCCATGAGCGGGGGCTCGAAGGAATGATCGGTATGACCGGCAGAAATCCGGTTTCGCTGCACTGTGATCAGAAACAGCTCCAAAAAGAGTGTGATCATCTGCTGTGCTCCGAAAGGAGATGCTTCTGCCAGATGGACCTGCTCGATACGGGGATCGTGGAGCGGGGTGGAAAAAGCGAGCCTTGCCTCGGCGACAATCTGCGATATGATCGTGCGCTCTTCCAACGTCAGTGTCGTATGAAGTTTCTGAAACAGATGCATGGCAGGAGAGAAGCAGTAAAAAGAGATCGCGACAAGATTTGGCGCTTTCTTTCCGACCGATTCGAAAGCATGGAATTCATTGGGACGGTGAAAAATAATGTCCCCTGCGCTGAGCGTAAACCATTCATTTTCTGCGCGGACAGAAACTTCTCCTTTGTCAACGTAGAGCAGTTCCCAGAAATCGTGGGATTCTCCCTTAAAAGAAAAGTCTTTCATATATTCAAAATAGTGTATTGTGACGATACTCTCAATGGCGATCTCTTTTTTCATTCGTGTACTGACATATCCCATAGTATGATTCCTCCCGTGTGACAATCTACCGGTTATTTTATCAGAAATTGGATAATAAGACAATAAGCATAGATGATAAAATAAGCGTTTTCGGATAAAAGCATATATAATAGAGGTAAATGAAAACATTGTTGTCCGCACAGCAGACAACAAAGAAATTATAAAGAAAGCGAGGGTATAAACGTGGAAAACATTTATACAAAAGGAACGGAAATCCGCTTTGATGAGAGCAGATTGGCATTTACGGTTACACATGAAGGACAGAGCTGGAGCTGGGGAGAAGGATTCAGACCACGTATCGAGTGCGAGGAGGGAACGATCTGTTTTGCAGATGCAAAGAAAATTTCCCATGAAGAGTGGAAGACCGGGATCGGCCGCGGGATCATCAGCCATTTTGAAGGATTTGAGCTGAATGGGCAAGATGCAGGGATCTCATTTGATACGATCGTATGGATCGAGGACGTATCCGGGGATGTATTCTTCGAGTGGGTTCCGCTTTCAGAAGAGAATGTGAAAGTAAAATCTGTTTACTGGCCGGGATATATGGAATTTGATGAGAAAAAAGACAGCTGGTATACACTTCTGAACTGGCAGCAGGGAATT
>JAPFCT010000109.1 GCA_026169575.1 Faecalimonas sp. | reverse complement strand
GTGTGGAAGTATTCTGGAACGCATTGCGGCATTATCGTGTCGGTGTCAGAAGTCTTTCGCACCTTCGGACCGCAGTGATTGGAAGCGGGACAGCGCGCGCGCTGGAAGCACATGGAATGTATGCGGATCTGATGCCGGAGATTTATGATGGAGAACATCTCGGGGCGGCGCTCGGAGAAGTCCTTTTGGATGAACATGTTTTGATTCCGCGGGCGAAGATCGGGAATCCGGAATTGATCCGTGAGATCAGAAAGCGGAGTGCGGCAGTGATTGAGGATCTGCCGATCTACGATACGCATTATGAGGCATATGCATTTATTGATTACCGGGAAGAATTTGAGCATGGGAAGACGGATTATGTGATGTTTACAAGTGCATCAACAGTAAGAGGGTTTGTGCAGGCGGCAGAAGGAATTGATTTTTCCAAAGTGCAGGCGCTCTGTATCGGAAAACAGACAAAGGCAGAGGCAGACCGCTATGGCATGCATACGTTTCAGGCAGAGGAGCCGACACTAGAGGCAATGGTGGCGCTCGCAAAAGAAAGGAAGACGACATGGTAAAGATTACTTATATTTCCCACAGCTGCTTTGCGGTGGAACTGGAACAAAGCGTACTTGTATTTGATTATTATCAGGGGGCGCTTCCGCTATGGGATCCGAAAAAAACGATCTATGTGTTTGTAAGCCACAGACATTATGATCATTTCTGCAAGGAGATCTTTGAATGGAAAGAACAGTATCCGAAGATCCGATATATTTTATCTGACGATATTTCGAAAGAGGCATATGAAGCATGCGGAGTTTGTGAACATAGTCTGACAAGGATCCCGCCGGATCGGACAGAGACGATCGGAGACTGTGTGATAGAAACATTTTGTTCCACGGATGAAGGAGTCGCATTTCTTGTGACATGCGAAGGGAAGCTTTTCTATCACGCGGGAGACCTGAACTGGTGGCACTGGGAGGAAGAATCGGAATCGTATAATGAAACGATGAAAGAGAACTATCAGTCAGAGATCAGAAAACTGAAAGAAGCGCTGGCAGGGCGGACGATTGATGTCGCATTTCTTGTACTGGATCCAAGGCAGGAGGGGGCATATGCCCTCGGGATCGAGTACTTTCTGTCTGAGATCCAGGTGCGCTTTGCAGTTCCTATGCATCTGTGGGATGATTACGCGCTGGCGAAGCGGTATGTGAAAACTTATGGGCAGACACATGAGAAAGTAAGATTCTGGTGTGTCAGCGGCGAAGGGGAAGCGGCATGGAGCAGGATATAGTATTATTTTTGATCATGCTTGCACTGATCACAGTATTTTTGTATCAGATTGCGGTAAATGCAAAGAGAAGAGAGCAATCTTTAAAGAAGACATGGAAAAAAGCGTGGGGAACAGCCTCGGAGAAAGAATATGATCATACAAAGTATGAATCTATTTCCCATTATTTTCAGCAGCAGCTGCGAAAAGGAAAGATCACAGAGCCGTATGTGGATGATATTACATGGAATGATCTGGATCTGGATGCGGTCTATCAGGCAATGGATCACACAACTTCTTCGGTGGGAGCAGAGTATCTGTATTATCTTCTGCGTACCCCGGCATTTTCTGAGGAAAAGTTGAGGGAGCGGGATCGTCTGATGGAATTTTTTGAAACCCGGGAAACCGAGAGACTTCGCCTGCAATATTTGTTCTACGAGATCGGGGGAATGCCGAAATATTCTGTGAGCGACTACATGGACCGGCTGGAGGATATCAGGCGTGAAAAAAACAGCAGACATTATCTGGCGATCGCCGCAATCTTTGCCGGAGCGGGAGCGCTGCTTGTCGCTCCGGAAGTCGGGATACTTCTGCTCGTAGCGGCAGCAGTCTGGAATATTAAGAGTTATTTTGCAAGAAAGAGTGAGATTGAACCATATATTGCTACTTTTTCGTACCTGATCCGGATCCTTCGGGCGGCGGAGACGCTGGGAAAGGAAAAAATGCCGGAGATCCAGTCTTACCTTGACAGACTGTGCAGGATCCGGGAGGAAATGAAAGGATTCCTGAAGTATTCCCATGTGCTTGTGGCGGGAAGGGGTGCGACCGGATCTCTTGCTGATGCGCTGCTGGATTATATCCGGATGTTGTTTCACATTGATTTGATCAAATTTAATTCCATGCTGGAGACGGTGGCAGAAAACCGGGAGAAGATCGAAGAGGTGATTGAGATCATCGGATATCTGGACAGTATGATCAGTGCGGCATCGTTCCGTGCGTTTCTTCCTTATTATGGGAAACCAGACTTTACAGAAGGAAAGAAAGAAGAACTCGTTTTGGAAAATGTATACCATCCACTGCTGACAGATCCGGTGGCAAACTCTGTTGCAGTGCGTGGAGGGATCCTTCTGACCGGATCCAACGCATCCGGAAAGTCTACCTTCTTAAAGACTGTGGCAATCAATGCAGTGCTGGCTCAGACGATATTTACCTGCCCGGCGACTACCTGTCAGGCGCCGTTTTTCCAGATTTATTCCTCGATGGCGCTGCGCGATAATCTGCAGGGAAACGAAAGTTACTATATTGTGGAGATCAAATCGTTGAAAAGGATTTTAAATCATATAGAAGAGGAAGTTCCGATGCTATGCTTCGTGGACGAGGTGCTGCGCGGAACAAACACTGTCGAGCGGATCGCGGCTTCTGCACAGATTCTGCGAAGCCTTGCAAGAGAAGGAGTGATCTGTTTTGCGGCGACACATGATATTGAACTGACGCATCTGCTGGAAGACTGTTATGAGAACTATCATTTCCAGGAGACGATCATGGACAATGATATTTTATTTGATTATTGTCTGCAAAAAGGAAGAGCCGTGTCGCGCAATGCGATCAAGCTTCTGCGGCTTATTGGATATGAGGAGCAGATTACCGATGAGGCAGAGAAAATGGCAGAAGAATTTTTAAAGACGGGAAACTGGGTCAGAGAGGAGGAGATAAGATGCATGTAAAGATTTATACAGACGGTGCGGCAAGAGGAAACCCGGATGGACCGGGAGGATACGGAACCGTTCTGGAGTACATTGATACAAAAGGACAGCTGCACACGCGCGAGTTATCCGGCGGCTACAGGCGGACAACGAACAACCGGATGGAACTGATGGCAGTGATCAAAGGGCTGGAAGCGCTGAACCGTCCATGCAGTGTCGAACTGTATTCGGATTCCAAATATGTGGTGGATGCGTTTAATCAGCACTGGATCGACGGGTGGATCAAGAAAGGCTGGAAGCGTGGAAAGAACGAGCCGGTCAAAAATGTGGATCTCTGGAAACGGCTTCTGAAGGCAAAAGAACAGCATCAAGTTACGTTTATCTGGGTGAAGGGACATGACGGACATCCGCAGAATGAGAGATGTGACACACTGGCAACGACTGCGGCCGATGGCACAGATCTGATGACAGATGAAGGTGTTGGATAAAAGATGATTTAGAAAAAGGTTCCCTTGTCGGGCTCTCAGGAGTCAGAACAAGGGAATCTTTTTATTGTCTTATTTTGTTTTTATAGTTTCATCTGGCTTTACCGGAACAAACCGGGATTCAAATTCGGAAACCGGCATCGGAGCTCCGAACAGATAGCCCTGCGCAAACGGACAATCCATAGAGGCAAGAAGCGCCGCCTGCTCTTCTGTCTCAATCCCTTCTGCGATGACTTCTACCGGGAACTCCCGGCACATCTGGATCACATGTCTGACGATCGTCTGGTTTGTTTCTCTGGAAAACAGAGTCTGGATCAGGCTGCGGTCAAGTTTCAGCACATCGAAATCCATATAAGTCAGGATCGACAGATTTGTATACTTTGTGCCAAAATCATCGAGTGCGATCGTAAAGCCGGCCTGGCGGAGCTGGTGGCTCAGCCGGAGTAAGGATTCCCGGTCTTTTTCTTCGAGTGTCTCGGTGATCTCGATCTGGATCAAGGAGGGATCGATCTCATAAGCATGGATCAGTTCCAGGAGTGAGGATAAAATATCTTCTTCCATCAGGGTGATCCGGGAAAAGTTGATGGAAACCGGAAAGATGAAACGTCCTTCCTGCTGCCAGCGTCTGAGAAGACGGCACACCTGCTCGAGGACGAACAAGTCGATGTAACGGATCAGATGTTCCTTTTCCAGCTGTGGGATAAAGAAATCAGGCGGAAGCATCCCGCGTTCTTCGTGCCGGTAGCGGATCAGCGCTTCCGCCCCGATGGTTTCCCGGGAGAGCAGGTCGACTTTTGGCTGCAGATAGATCATGAACCGCTCTTCTTTTAAATCGTGCAGTGTCTGTTGCAGCATGAGCGGACGGTGCCGTTTCGTAAAATAAGGAGTTTCCATATAATATTTCTGTTTTTCTTCCATCATAGAATCCTCTGCGTGAGATTTCAGAGATAGAAAATCGATCTCTTTCTGCATCCACTGGTAGCCGAAGGAGATTCCATCATGTTTCAGAATTGCCGGATCTGCTTTCAGAAGTGCGATCTGGTCGTAAAAATCCTTGCTCGCCGTATTTTCGCAGATGATGCAGAATTCATTTCCGCCAAGCCGGAACAGATAGGCGTCAGGGAAATATTCCCGGAAAATGCGGGCGGTATCAAGCAGTATCTGGTTGCCAAATTCATATCCCATCGCGCTGTTGATCTGCTTGAATCCGTTGATGTCGGCAAGCAGAAGCCCCAGGGAAGAAAGTTCCTTGAAATGCTGTTTCTCGATATAGGAGGAGAAACTGGCAAGGTTATAAAGTCCGGTGAGCGTATCGTGCCAGAAGCTGTAGTCGAGTTCCTTCTCGGAGTCGATCCTGTGCAGATGGCTTGTCAGAAGGTGGCATACCAGACGCAGAAAATATAGTTCACTGTGGCTGGTGTGCGGGTTGGACAGAATCAGGCAGGCATTTTCTGGATGCTTTGCGGAAAAGGAAAATCCAAGTATTTCCCGGATCAGATAATGTTCCAGAAGCAGGGTTTCCTTCGGGTAGCTTGGACGGAGCATTTCTGTATCCGGAATGTGGATGATATCATTTGTATAAAATAAATCCTGGATAAACGCATATTTTTCAATCTGTGTCAGCTGGGAAAATGCACATTGCGAGATTGAATTTTCATCATGCCAGAGACATTTAAACTGGTAAGCGTTCCCCTCCCGGGAAGGATAGATCAGGCAGACATGATCTGCCTGATAAAATTCGCCGAGCGCCTGTGCGGTTTCATATAGAATCTCCCTTGTGCTATTTAGAGATTCTAACAGAGAGGCATAATTGGCAAGCGCCAGAGAGAACCGCTGCTGCATTCCGTTTGATTTGAAATCTGTAATGTCGATCGCGATTTCCATCCGCACTTTCCGCTGGTTCCACATGATAAATTTGTCCTTGAGCAGATAATCGCGGTTCAGAAGACGGTGGTGGTGCTCCCAGATCACAGGTTCCTGATCTAAAAGATGGTTCGTGCAGAACGGACACGGCTCATGTTCTCCCTGAAGGACTTCATAACATTTTTTCCCGATATAATCGTCATCGGATATCCCGAAAATGTCGCGGATCTGCGGGGAGATATAGAGCAGTTCATAAGTTGCAGGATCACTCAGATACATGACATCTTCCAGGTTTTCCATCAAGGCATGAAAAATTTCCTCCGACCACGGAAGGTCCTCCGGTTTTGTGTCAATCCCATTTTTAGGAAGACCATTCTGGTCAGGCAGATGCATGATCGAGGCGTAGAAAGTATAACAGTTGCGCCCGTGTGCTTTTGAGTGATAGAGAGCGATGTCCGCTTTTTCGTAGAGAGACGCAAAGTCAAATCCATAGTTGGATGTAAGGCAGATCCCCATACTGCAGGTGAGAAAGCTGTGGGACGGAATTGCAATATGCCGCAGCTTTTCCAGTTTCTGTATGAGAAATTCTTTGGATGGGATATTTTTGATAAATGCGATGAATTCATCCCCTCCGATCCGTCCGATGATATCGTCTGAGCGAAAGTGCTGGCGGATCCGTCTGGCAGTCTCCTTTAGTACTTTATCTCCGTATGAGTGGCCGTGCAGATCGTTGATCCTTTTAAAATGGTCGAGATCGATGATGATAAATGCATGGCAGG
>JAPFCT010000328.1 GCA_026169575.1 Faecalimonas sp. | reverse complement strand
GCCTCTTTTGATGTTATTACAACGAATCCACCGTACATGATCGGGAATCATGGAATCCGGAATGAGCAGGATGCAAAATCCATTGCAAGACATGAAGTTCTTTGTACATTGGATGATATTTTGAGAGAAAGCGCCAGAATGTTAAGACCGGGTGGAAGATTTTATATGGTGCATCGTCCATTCCGCCTTGCGGAAATATTTTCGAAAATGTGTACATATAAGATTGAACCTAAGCGGATGCGGATGGTACATCCGTATATCGACAAAGAGCCGAATATGGTGCTGATTGAAGGACGGCGTGGAGGAAATCCGCGGATGACGGTGGAACGTCCTCTTATAGTTTACAAAGATGTAAATATATATGCCGATGAATTACTGACAGAGTATGGATTAAAGTAAAGGAGCATCGAAATGCCGGGAAAATTATACTTGTGTGCCACACCGATTGGAAATCTGGAAGATATGACTTACCGGGTGATAAGAACCTTGCGGGAAGTGGACTTGATTGCGGCGGAGGATACGAGAAACAGTATCAAGCTTTTGAATCATTTTGAGATCAAGACGCCGATGACGAGTTATCATGAATATAATAAAATAGAAAAAGGCTATAAGCTGGTGGAGAAGATGCAGGGGGGAATGGAGATCGCATTGATTACGGATGCCGGAACTCCGGGTATATCCGATCCGGGAGAGGAACTTGTGAAGATGTGTTATGAGGCCGGGATTGAGGTTACTTCTCTTCCGGGAGCTTCTGCATGTATCACAGCGCTTACGTTGTCAGGACTTTCTACAAGAAGATTTGCATTTGAAGCATTTCTTCCAACGGATAAGAAAGAGAAACAGGAAGTGCTTGGAGAGCTTGTCAACGAGACAAGAACTATTATCATGTACGAAGCGCCACATCGTTTGTTGAAGACCCTTCGGGAACTTTTGGAGGTGTTGGGAGACCGGAGAGTTACAGTATGCCGGGAACTAACGAAGAAACATGAGACTGCGTTTCAGACAACATTTTCCGAAGCAATTGCCCACTATGAGTCCAAGGAACCAAAAGGAGAATGCGTGCTTGTCATAGACGGGAAGAGCAGGCAGGAACTGAAAGAGGAAGCCATTGCGAAGTGGGAAGAGCTTTCGGTGGAGGAACATATGGATTACTATATGGATCGGGGAAGCGATAAGAAGGAAGCGATGAAGAAAGTGGCAAAAGACAGGGGAATCAGCAAGCGGGATGTATATCAGATGTTGATATAGCAT
>JAPFCT010000168.1 GCA_026169575.1 Faecalimonas sp. | reverse complement strand
TCTTTCAGTTCTCCAGTATAGTAATCATAATCTGTCTCAACATATGTAAATCCGTTGATTCTGGAAATGATCTTTGCAGCGTCTTTTCCAAGACCGTTCAAGATAACACGAAGAGGTTTCTTACGAACTTTGTTTGCTTTTTCAGCAATACCGATCGCACCTTCTGCCGCTGCAAAAGACTCATGTCCTGCTAAGAATGCGAAACAGACGGGCGCTTCTTCCAGAAGCTTCTTTCCAGCGTTACCATGTCCAAGACCTACTTTACGCTGATCTGCAACAGATCCCGGAATACAGAAAGCCTGAAGACCTTCTCCGATTGCAGCAGCAGCGTCAGCAGCTTTTCTGCAGTCTTTTTTGATTGCGATTGCAGCACCTACGATGTAAGCCCAGCATGCATTTTCAAAACAGATCGGCTGAATTCCTTTTACCTGATCGTAAACATTTAATCCAGCGTCTTTTGTAATTTTTTCAGCTTCTTCGATAGAAGCGATACCATAGCTGTTCAATACGCTATTGATCTTGTCAATACGTCTTTCATATGATTCAAATAAAGCCATTTTCTACGTCCTCCTGATTTTTCTCTATTTACTAACGAAGCAGACTATTCAGCTCTTGGGTCGATGATCTTCACTGCATCATCCACACGTCCATACTGTCCTTTTGCTTTTTCCCATGCTGTGTTAGGGTCATCACCTTTTTTGATAAAGTCTGTTAATTTTCCGAGGCTTACGAACTGGTAACCAATGATTTCATTGTCAGCATCTAAAGCGATACCTGTTACATATCCTTCTGCCATTTCAAGATAACGAGGACCTTTTGCTAATGTACCGTACATTGTACCAACCTGAGAACGAAGTCCTTTTCCTAAGTCTTCAAGACCAGCACCTACCGGAAGTCCGTCTTCTGAGAATGCACTCTGAGTTCTTCCGTATACGATCTGTAAGAAAAGTTCTCTCATAGCTGTATTGATTGCATCACAGACTAAGTCTGTGTTAAGTGCTTCTAAAATTGTCTTTCCCGGAAGGATCTCAGAAGCCATCGCTGCTGAGTGAGTCATTCCTGAACATCCGATTGTCTCTACTAATGCTTCTTGAATAATACCGTCTTTTACATTCAATGTCAGCTTGCAGGCTCCCTGCTGTGGTGCACACCAGCCCACACCATGTGTTAATCCGGAAATATCTTTTACTTCCTTTGCCTGTACCCATTTTGCTTCTTCTGGGATTGGAGCTGGTCCGTGATTAACGCCCTGAGCTACCGGACACATTGTTTGTACTTCATGTGAATAAATCATGTTAAGACTCCTTTCAAATATGTATGATTTTACTTATGATGATTGTTATAACTTTAACATCACATATATGTTATATTT
>JAPFCT010000317.1 GCA_026169575.1 Faecalimonas sp. | reverse complement strand
GTGCTGGAGGGATCTGCGCATATAGAAGGGAACATCCAAAATGTGCGGATGGTCATGATCGTGTGGAGACTCTTTACAGACAGAGATGTAAGAAAAATCATCATAGATATTAAAAAGTTAAAATGGTAGGAGGAAAAACAATGGCAGAGAACAAATTTAGCGGAACAGTGGAAGCTCTTTTTCATGGGATGGACAGCGTCCTTTCTTCGAAGACTGTAGTAGGAGAAGCGATTCACATCGGGGATACGATCATCCTTCCACTGGTGGAAGTTTCTTTTGGTGTCGGAGCAGGTGCGTTTGCAGCTGAACAGAAGGACAGAGCAGGAGGCGGACTTGGAGGAAAAATGTCGCCAAGCGCAGTGCTTGTGATCCAGAATGGCACAACAAGGCTGGTCAATATTAAAAATCAGGATACGATCACAAAGATCCTCGATATGGTACCGGAGGCGATCGACCGTTTTACGTCGAAAGGAGAAAAGAAGGTAACAGAACAAGAAGTAAATGAGATGCTGAGCGAGGCAGAAAAAGACGGAGAAGAACAGGCATAAGACCTGAAACACCGCATAGAATGAAAGTAAAGAAAGTATCAGGCGGGGGACAGAAATGAAACGGGTGATGGGATTTGCACTGTTTTTTGTGGCAATCGGGATGTTTGTTGCAATGTTCCTCGAAAATACTTTCTGGACGGTTCTGCTGATTCTTGTATGTATTCTGGCAGGGTATCTGTTATTTAGCTGTTGACGGAGCAGAACCGTTATTATTTTTATTGACAGCAAAAAAGAGCCTGTATCTTACCATTTATCAAAACGATAAGATACAGGCTCTTTTCTAAGGCTGATTAAGCACGTTCAACTTTGCCGGATTTTAAGCAAGAAGTACAAACATACATTTTTTTAGAACCGCCTTCTGTTTTAACTCTTACTGATTTTACATTTGATTTCCACATTTTTGGTGTTTTTCTATTAGAGTGACTTACGTTGTTTCCGAAGTGAGCACCCTTTTCACAAATAGCACATTTAGCCATAATTGCACCTCCTAACGATCTTAATAGTCTTCTTTAGACTCATAACACTGTTTATTCTATCAGAAAGTATCGGATTTTGCAAGCATAAAATTCAAAAAGGAAAAACTTTAACCGGAATTCTTGTAAAGTAAGTTAAAACAGAGTATAATACATATGTTAAATGCATGTTAAGCGAAAAATCCAGAAGAATTGGAGGGAATAGATATGAAAGGTTGTATGAGTACGGAACTTGGAATCATTACTATTGATTCAGAGGTAATTGCAAAGTATGCAGGTTCAGTTGCTGTGGAATGTTTCGGGATCGTCGGAATGGCAGCAGTCAGCATGAAGGACGGACTTGTAAAATTACTAAAGAAAGAAAGCCTGACACACGGGATTCAGGTATCCATCTCAGATGAGAACAAGATTACTTTAAACTTTCATGTGATCGTTGTATACGGGGTTAGTATTTCGGCGGTATCTGATAATCTGATTAGTAACGTCAAATATAAAGTAGAAGAATTTTCTGGTATGCCGGTGGAGAAGATCAATATCTTCGTAGAAGGCGTAAGAGTTATTGATTAGTTAAGGAGGAACTCATTGTGGCGATGAAGACAATGAATGCAGAGATGGTCAGAAGCATGTTTCTGGCAGGAGCTGCGAACATAGAAGCAAAGAAAGAATTTATCAATGAACTGAATGTATTTCCGGTTCCGGATGGAGATACCGGAACAAATATGTCGCTGACGATCATGTCGGCGGCAAAGGAAGTATCTGCACTGGAGAAAGTGGAGATGGGGGCGCTTGCAAAGGCGATCTCTTCCGGCTCTCTCAGAGGCGCAAGAGGAAATTCAGGTGTAATCCTTTCCCAGTTGTTCCGTGGATTTACGAAAGGGATCCGGGATTATGAAGAAGTAGATGTGGTTGTTCTTGCCAATGCGTGTGAGAAAGCAAAGGAAACTGCCTACAAAGCTGTTATGAAACCGAAGGAAGGAACGATCCTCACTGTCGCAAGAGGAATTGCCGAGAAGGCGATGGAGTTAGTCGGAGAGACAGATGATCTGGAAGAGTTTATCCCGCAGGTGATCGCACATGCTGAGCATGTTCTTTCCCAGACACCGGAGATGCTTCCGGTATTGAAGGAAGCAGGCGTTGTGGATTCCGGCGGGCAGGGACTGCTGGAAGTATTGAAGGGCGCTTACGATGCATTCCTCGGCAAGGAAGTTGATTACAGTGCGATTTCGGCAGGAACCGGTGCTTCTGTGACAAAAGTAAGCCAGGAGGCGACTGCACATATCAAATTCGGTTACTGTACAGAATTTATCATTATGACAGAGAAGTACTTCTCAGAGGCGGATGAGATGGAATTTAAGGCATACCTTGAGTCGATTGGAGATTCTATCGTGTGTGTTGCAGATGATGAGATCGTTAAGATCCATGTCCATACAAATGATCCGGGTCTTGCGATTCAGAAGGCGCTGACGTATGGACAGCTCTCCCGCATGAAGATTGACAATATGCGCGAAGAGCATCAGGAAAAGCTGATCCGTGATGCAGAGAAACTCGCAGCACAGCAGGCTGCCGGGAAGAAGGAAGTTCCGATGAAGGATATGGGATTTATCGCAGTTTCCATTGGAGAGGGAATGAACGAGATTTTCCGGGAACTTGGCGCAGACTATATCATCGAGGGCGGTCAGACGATGAACCCGAGTACAGAGGACATGCTCACTGCAATCGATGCGGTTCATGCAAAACATATTTTCATTCTTCCGAACAATAAGAATATTATTCTTGCAGCAAATCAGGCGAAAGCGCTGACGGAAGATAAGGATATCATTGTGATCCCGACAAAGACTGTACCGCAGGGAATCACAGCGATCATCAACTTCTCACCGGAAAGTGATGCGGACTGGAATGAGGAGACGATGCTGGAAGAGATCAAAAATGTCAGATCCGGGCAGGTAACCTATGCAGTCAGAGATACAAAGATCGATGACAAGGAGATCCACCAGGGCGATATTATGGGAATTGGAGACAGCGGAATCCTTTCTGTCGGAACTTCTGTGGAGGAGACGACAAAAGAGATGCTGGCACAGCTTGTCACAGAGGAGTCAGAACTGATCAGTCTGTACTATGGGGAGGATGTATCCGAGGAAGAGGCAGACAGATTCACGGCAGAGCTGGAGGAGATTTATCCGGATGTCGATGTGGATACTCATTTCGGAGGACAGCCGATCTACTATTATGTAGTGTCCGTAGAGTAGGAGCGATCGGGGAAGTTCTGGGATCAGAAAAATGAATTGAAAAGTTGCCGCGAGATAAGATCGGGATATGCAGGAGGAGAGCAGAAAGAGAAGAAATCCTGCCACATAAGACTTATTTTGCGGCTTTTTCTGTTTTCCTTATGGAAGAAATTCAGTTCCATAAAGAAATGCTGGGAAAATAAAAGGTTCGGAAACCGGAATGAAATGTAAAGTTTTTACAGAAGATCATGCGGGGAAGGAGAAAGAGATACATGAATGAACAGTCTGGTGTCGGAGAATTAAAAGGGATCGGCGAGAAGACAGAGAAGCTGTTTCAGAAACTGGGAGTTTTTACAGTTGGAGATCTGATCCGGTATTTTCCGCGCGGATACGACGTCTATGATCCGCCGGTCAGTATCGGAGAAGTGCAGGAGCAGAAAGTGCAGGCGGTCAAAGGTATGATTTACGGAGCACTTCAGGTAAGCAGCCGGGGGGCGCAGGTTACGAGCGGATATCTGAAAGATCTGACTGGAACATTGAAAGTAGTATGGTACCGGATGCCGTTTTTGCGGAATACATTGCGAAATGGCCAGATTGTCATTTTGCGCGGAAGAGTTGTGACGAAAAAAGGGGTCAGGGTGCTGGAGCATCCGGAGATCTTCTCTCCGGAGGAGAATTATGAGAAAAAACTGGATACGCTGCAGCCAATCTATCCTCTGACGGCAGGGCTGACA
The DNA here is from genome assembly GCA_026169575.1 of Faecalimonas sp. Next base: position 411 of record JAPFCT010000317.1, on the reverse strand, counting down.
AATAATGCGGTGATGAAAGCGGTGCGGCAGGCGCTTGATTATCTGGAACTGAAAAGCGAGATCCTCCCGGCATCTGTGCGCATGAAATACCATCTGGCAGAGTATAATTTTTCGGTGAGGGGAATCCATTTTCCGAAGGAAAAACAAGAATTTTACCAGGCGAGAGAACGCCTTGTCTTTGAAGAATTTCTCGTGTTTATCCTTTCGCTGCGGCAGATGAAGGAAAAGAAGGAGCGAAGCAGGAACCAGTTTCCGGTCCGCCCGTCAAAAGAGGTAGAAGCATTTCTCGGGAAGCTTCCATATGAGCTGACAAATGCGCAGAAAAAAGTGTGGGAACAACTTCAGATGGATATGGCGGGAGAACATACGATGGCGCGCCTGATACAGGGGGATGTCGGATCCGGGAAGACG
>JAPFCT010000167.1 GCA_026169575.1 Faecalimonas sp. | reverse complement strand
TCTCTATATATATCTATATATGTAAGGCATCTGTCCATCCGCCACTTACAGATCAATCTTTAAGTTTTTCTTTCAATGCCTCGATTGCCATCCGGTAACCTGTGATTCCCTGCCCGGTGATCGTATGGAAACATGCCTGCCCCGCATAGGAAATCTGCCGGAATGCTTCCCTTTCCTCCACTTTGGAAATATGTACTTCCACACACGGGATCTGCACCGCTTTGAGCGCATCTAAAATGGCGATACTTGTATGTGTATATGCCGCCGGATTGAGCACGATCCCGTCGATCGTTCCATACGCCTGCTGGATCTTGTCAACGATTGCGCCTTCATGATTGCTTTGAAAACACTCAATCTCTATCCCATAGTCTTCCCCAGTTTTCCTGCATAGTTCCAGAAGTGCTTCGTAATTCTCTTTTCCATAAATTCCAGGCTCCCGGATTCCAAGCATGTTAATGTTCGGTCCGTTTATGATCAAAAATTTCATCATATCCCTCCTTCACTTTCTGTACAGCCAGTTTAAATATTGCATTGTTTTGGATTTCAACATCACTGTACTTCTGATAAAGCGGCATTCGCTCTCGCTCCATCTCCCTTAATTTTTCCCTGCTTGTACTGAGCGGTCTGTCTCCGCCGACCGATAATGCGTTCACATTTCGCCGGATATGGAATACAACCCCATTTTGCCGGAGGTTTTCCATATTTTCAGGATGTTTGATAATTCCCCCGCCGCAGGAGATTACCTGCCCATGTTCTTTTGCAATTCTGGCACAGACTTCCTTTTCGATTTGCCGGAACCGCTCCTCGCCATATTTCTCAAAAATCTCAGGAATCGTCATCTTCGCTTCCTTCTCGATTTCCTTATCCAAATCTACAAATTTCTTTCCGATTTCTTTCGCTGTCTTCTTACCGATCGTCGATTTTCCGCATCCCGGCATCCCGATCAGGACAAGGTTCATCATATCCTTCTTCATTTCTGCAACAATCCGGTCTGTCTCACTGTCTGCAATCTCCGTATCCAAAAAAAACTCCACTGCATATTTTGCCTGCGCCACAAGCATTTCCAGCCCATTGACTGCCCGAAGCCCCATCGCCTCCGCCTGCTGACAGATCCTCGTTTTCAGCGGATTGTAGATCACATCGACAACCGCCTCCACATTCGGAAATTTCTTCAGATCGATCAGGCACTCCTCATTGTTCGGATACATCCCGACACTGGTCGCATTGACGAATACCTGGATTTCCTGATATTTCTCCAGATCCTCATAAGAGATCACCGGAGCCGTCTTATTTCTGCCCGCGATATAAATCTTCTCCGCTCCCATGTCATGCAGAACTGCCTCCGCAGTCTTACTTGTCCCCCCGGTGCCGAGAATACAGCAGACTTTTCCACAAATCTCTACCCCGTTGTGTTGAATCATCTGTTTCAGTCCTGCAAAATCCGTGTTCGTCGCATATAATTTTCCATCCCGGTTCACAATCGTATTGACTGCGTGGATCGCGCTGGCTTTCTCATCGATCACATCACAGTACTGCATCACTTTTTCCTTATAAGGAATTGTCACATTGACCGCATCAAACTCTTTCTTTCTGAAAAACTCATGAAACTCCTCCTCGGTCAGAGGAATCAGATCATATGTATAATCTGCAAGTTTCTCATGGATCGGCTTTGAAAAACTATGTCCAAGTTTTCCCCCGACAAGTCCTGCTCTCATCCGGGTCACCTCCTCTGTATTTTTATCAGCAAAATTTTCTCATATCTTCGATCTTGATATCGATCAGTTCCGCCTTTCCAAGTTCACGAACCTGTACGATCGTGATCTGATCTCCAGTTGCCTTTTTATCTTTCTTAATAAAATCAATAACATCCTGGATCTCATACGGAGCATCCAGCGGAATCTCCATCTTCTTCAGTATCGTTTTCAACCGGTCTTTTAACCGGTCATCTTCCAGAATCTTCATCATCCCCATCGCCACACATTCGCCGTGGTAATAGTCATGTAAATGGTAAATACTCTCGATCGCGTGGCCGATCGTATGCCCGAAATTCAATATCTTTCTGAGATTCTGTTCCTTCTCATCCTGCTCTACCACATGCTTCTTCACAATCAGCGAACGAGTGATGATCTCCTCAAGCGCCTGATCGATGTCTTCTTCCTCAAACAGTCGGAAAATCTCCGGATCTGCGATCATTCCCGCCTTGACCGCCTCCACAAGTCCATTGTAATAATGACGCTTCGGCAATGTCCGAAGGGTATTCAAGTCGATCAGTACTACCTCCGGATGATAAAAAGTCCCAATCACATTTTTCACTTCTCCGAGATTGACTGCAACCTTCCCTCCGATACTGGAATCAATCTGCGACAAAGTCGTTGTCGGAATCGAAGCAAACTTCATACCGCGCTTAAAAGTCGCCGCCACAAACCCACTGAGATCTCCGATCACACCTCCTCCGAGAGCAAGAATCCGGTCCTTCCTGGAAAAATTCAGCTGCAGCAGCTCCTCACAGATCTGCTGATAGACCGGGAAACTTTTTGCCCCCTCACCGTGTCTGCATACATGCAGATACCCTTGCGGACACTGTGCAAGAACCTGCTTCCGATATCGCTCCGGTACTCCGTCATCGGTAATGATCATTACCTTACAGTTTACATCGATATAATCTGCCAGATGCAGCATGGCATTTCTTTCTATGATAATACGGCTTTTCTGTTCTGCCAGATTTACTGCTAATTCCATCTGTCCTCTCCTCCCACTTTCCCTGTTTAAAGTAAAAAAGTATCTGCCTACTCTTATAAAATAAGTTCTTCATGCACCCAAAAGGAACAACTCGAATGTTCAGGGTTGAAAGATACTTATCTATAAAAATAAAAGACAGATACTAAATAGTTCATTCTCATTATTAATCACTCCAAGTAGTTTGATTTTATTACTTTTTCAATGAGAACGCAAGTATATTATGAAATTTTTCTAAAGTTTTTGCATACAGTTTTCAAGATATTTTTTGATCACAACGTTCTTCTACGGATGGCAGGTGCCGCATGGAGAATATCCTTTCTCGATCACTTCTTCTCTCTTTCCGGTATAAACCTCTTTATTCTTCTCCTTCATCGATTTGACACCGGAGCAGGATTCCTTGTGAAACTTCTTACTGTTCGTATTTAATATGTAAGTCTGCTCACCCACAGAATCTGCACTGTCCTTATCAGAGGATTTTCCCGAAGCAGTGTCTCCTACTTTGTCAGGATTTTTGGAAGCCGGCACAAGTTCTTCTGCCTCCCGGCTTTCCCCGGTCCGATAATCGATCTC
>JAPFCT010000174.1 GCA_026169575.1 Faecalimonas sp. | reverse complement strand
GTGTACAAGAAGGTCCGTGATCACAAGTACCGGATCATCTTCTTTTTCACCGATCACGATCTCAGCTTTTGTGCCGTCTTTTCTTACTACAACTCCGTGAAGCGCAAGTGGTGTAGCTACCCACTGATATTTCTTGATTCCGCCATAATAGTGTGTATCTAAATAAGCAAACTCATTGTCTTCACATAATGGATTCTGTTTTACGTCAATACGTGGAGAGTCGATGTGTGCTCCTAAAATATTCATACCTTTTTCTAAAGGCTCTTCTCCGAGCTGGAACAATACGATTGATTTTCCCATGCACTGGCTGTAAACTTTTGAGCCTTTCTGTAATTTTTCTCCGCCTGCGATCACAGATTCGAGGCTCTTATATCCTGCTTCCTCTGCAAGACGGATACATTCTGTCACACATTCTCTCTCTGTCTTACCTGCGTCAAGGTATTCTCTGTATGCAGCATTTACTTTTTCAAGTACTTCTAATTCAGCTGCATCATAATTGTTCCACTGATTTTCTCTTTTCATTTTGTCGTCGCTCCTTTTCGTTTTCTCTATATGCAATGTATGGCAGATTTAGATTCTGCCATACATACCATAGCATTCTGAGTACAGTATACTCCTTTTGATAACGCCCTGCTTGCCTCATTAACTTCTGTTCTTGTCAGATTGTCCTTATTTTCTGTTCTGGCAAAAGCTCTTCCTGACAAATTTCAGATGATTCTTTCTGTTCTGGGATTAAAATTCAAATTTCTTCTCGAAATATGCTTTCAGATCTTCGATCTTGATTCTCTCCTGCTCCATTGTATCACGGTCTCTGACTGTGACTGCTCCGTCTTCTTCCGACTCAAAATCATATGTAACACAGAACGGAGTACCGATCTCATCCTGACGGCGGTAACGTTTTCCGATATTTCCACGGTCATCAAATTCACAGTTATAAGTCTTTGATAATTCTGCGAACACTTTCTCTGCACCTTCGTTCAGCTTCTTGGAAAGTGGAAGAACACCAATCTTGATTGGTGCAAGCGCCGGATGGAAATGCATCACGGTACGGGTATCTCCGCCTTCTAACTCTTCTTCATCATATGCAC
>JAPFCT010000077.1 GCA_026169575.1 Faecalimonas sp. | reverse complement strand
TCGAAAAACTAGTCCATCATCAATCATTTGCCTAAGACTATCGGTAAGCACTTTTTGCGAGATTCCCTCTAAGTTTCTTTGTAGTTCATTGAAACGCCATGGTCTTGTTTTTAAATTACGCAAAATAAGAAGCTTCCATTTTCCACCAATAAGAGATACGGCTGTTGCTACCGGACAATCCGGAAGTTCGTCTTTCGTTTTCATTTTCTATTTACCTCCATGCTAAAATAATAACACATTTATATTCGTATTGCATAGTTATAAAAAAGTGCGTACTTGTTTTTGAATGTGTGGTTCTGTAATCTATTATTAAGGCAATGCAAAATTGCAACAAATAATAAATATGGAGGTATATCATGGCAAATTACACAAAAACAAACGTAGGAAATGAAAGTAGAACAGAACTTCATGACGCACTCTTATTAACTGGTGCTGAAATCAGTATTAACCGACTTCCTGCTGGAGCAAATGTACCATTTGTTCATTCACACAAAAGCAATGAAGAAATTTATGGCGTTCTTTCAGGAAACGGATATGTCTTAATTGATAATGAAAAAATCAAAATTGTTAGCGGAGATTGGTTAAGAATCGCTCCTACTGTCAAACGTCAATTCTTTGCCTCAAAAGATTCAGATATTACTTATGTTTGTATTCAGGTAAAAGAAAATTCTCTTGGTGGATTTACAGCGGATGATGCCATAGTGTACTAATGCATTTTAAATGAGCATAGTTGAAGAGTATGCTTATCTTTGTGCAACAAATTCAGCTTTTAGTCTATCTACAAATTCAATGTTCATCAATCTTCGGGCCATGATGGCCCGAAGTACAAAAAAGACCGGGCAGCAAACCCCAGCAAGGGAGCCTGCCGCCCGTCGTTTACTTTGCCACCAGTTTTGTGAGTTCCCGCAGTACCTTTGACACCTCGCCCCACAGCTTTTCATAATCCTTTTGCAGTCCGGCGATTTCTTCCGGGTACACGCCGTAGGTGTGAGCGTGTACGGCTACCTGATTGAGATTGTTGGAGCAACGCCGCTGCAAGGAAACCAGCTCTTTTACCGGGGCAAGGTCTACATGAAGGATATAGCCGTTTAAAGCCATTTTCCGTACATAGGCCCCGGTGTTGGAAATCCCTGCCTCGGCCATGCGGGCGTGGATCTGTTCCAGTTCCTCCGCTGTGACCATAACGTGCAGATGGAGGTTCCGTTTCCGGTTTCCCATTACCGTTCCAGTTCCCGGCCCCTGCGGTGTTCTTTCGGCTCCTTTACCTTATCCAGAGGCTTTTTATCCAGCTCCGGCGGCGTGGGCGGGAGCGGTGTATTGTTGGGTACGCCGTCGATCATATTGCAGTTCTGTTCTGTGGCAAGCTCTGCGATCCTTAAATAATTGTCTTTTTCGTGCATAGGGTTCCTCCCATCGTTCTTCCTGATTTTTATGGTGCAGTTTCTGGCTGCGGACATCTGCCTCTTGTCTGGCGGGGGCTTCTTTCAGCCGGGCGGTAATGGAGCGGCGGGGCTGGTCGGGATTGTCCGGGGAGGGCTTTAATTCATAGTCCGCCACCTGTTTTTCCGTCAGAGGCTTTGCATAGGTCAGTTCTCCCCACGCCTCTATGCTGCCGCCTGCTACGGGACGTCTCCGGTCGTCGTCATAGTTGACAATCTCTAAAGGCGGATTGCCTGCTGGCTTTGGGAATGTCCCCAGGTCGATGGGACGCTGGGTGGAATAATAAAGATAACATTCCTTTGGCTGTTCGGAAATGCTTCGGGTGGTCGTCTGCTGGAGGTCTTTGTAATCCTCCACCCGACGGGTAAAGTCTTTTTCTGCCCAGGCCCGGCTGTTCCCATAGTGCCCCCAGTAGTAATCCCTCTGGCCGTCTTTTCCCTCTGTAAACTGCCAGGTCACATAAGGGGACGGAGCCGCCGGATTATGGCCCAGTGCAAAGCCCCGGTTGTTTTCAAAGACAGTGGATTTTAAGATTTCATAGCCGTTTATCTGTTCCAAATAGTTCCTCCTTTCCAGACCTC
>JAPFCT010000353.1 GCA_026169575.1 Faecalimonas sp. | reverse complement strand
TTATTATGAAAAAAGCACTGATCATCATCGATATGCAAAATGATTTTGTTACCGGAAGTCTCGGAACAAAAGAAGCCGAAGAAATCGTCGGCGCAGTGGAGGCAAAAGTAAAAGCTGCCCGCGAAGACAAAACAGAAATTCTATTTACACGAGATACCCACGGAGAAGACTACCTTGCCACCAAAGAAGGACGATCACTCCCGATTGTCCACTGTGTGAAAGGAACGGATGGCTGGGAGATCATCGACTGTCTGAAACCTTATGCCGATACAGTTTTTGACAAAGAAACTTTCGGAAGTATGGCGCTGTCAGACTATGTCGCCTCCCAAAATTATGACGCTGTGGAACTTGCAGGGCTCTGCACAGATATCTGCGTTGTGTCAAACGCTCTTCTTTTAAAAGCACGCATGCCGGAGATGGATATTTCTGTCGATCCGAAATGCTGTGCAGGAGTGACACCGGAAAGTCATACTGCAGCGCTGCTCACAATGCAGATGTGCCAGATCCAGATTCTTTCTTAACCCACATAAAAGGGAGATGCACCAATTCCCAAGTCTGTGCATCTTCCTTTTCTCATACCGGTCAAAAAAGTCTCCTTTTTCTCTATTCATTTCTGATCGCCGCCAGCGGACTTAGCCGCATTGCACGCAGCGCCGGAAAATATCCTGCTGCCATGCCGACAAATATGGCAAATCCAAGCGATGCCAGCACAAGCCAGACCGGAATATAAGAGATATCTCCCTCAAATCCCATCGCGCTTCCCATGCTCCCGGCAACTGTATTGATCCCAAATGATAACAGCATACTCAGAAGATTACCGATCACTCCTCCGAGCAGACCGATAAATCCCGCCTCGATCAGAAACATCTGCTTAATGTTCCTGAGGCTGCATCCCAGCACTTTGATCACACCGATTTCCTTTGTCCGTTCATAGATGGACATCATCATCGTATTGGCGATACCGATTGCTGCCACAAGGAGCGATACCGCTCCGATCCCCCCAAGCACTGCCTGGATGATCGCAAACTGGCTCTGCATACTTTTTAAGTATTCCGCATTGCTGCTTACCGTATAGCCCATTTCCCGGATCTTTGCAGAGACAGCCTCCACATTATCGATATCATCTACCTGCACACTCGCAGAAGAATATACAAATTCCTTGTACGGCTTCCCAGACTTTGTCGTAGGCTGCCCCGGAATCGGCCGTGCTCCATACTCGCGCTTTAACGTAGAGATCAATGTATCCAGATCACAATACACATAGTAGGAATGAGAATTGTATGTATTCAGATCTCCTTTCACCATCCCGCTTGCATGCACCACATATTTCTTCGGCGCTTTTGTGGCTGTCTGATTTCCATTCTGTCCCTCCGATTTTCCAAGAGACTGTTCCAGCGAACTCGTTCCACTCCCCTTTGACGCCATATAGGCATCTGCATCCAGAATCAGAAATAATGGATCGTTCATATAATCAATATCCGGCAGCTTCCCGGTTTCCCAGTAGCCTTTTCCCGTATTTTTTTCATAAAGCATCTCCGGGATCAGATTCCCTATGACCAGTTCCAGATTTGATGTCCCTGCTTTTGGCAGACTGCTTCCCTCTGCCAGCGGGATATTCTGCTCCTGCAGCGCTTCCGGCCGCATTCCTCTGAGATCTACATATCCTTCGTAGTTTCCTTTCAGGATCATTGCCGACATGGATAACACCGGCGATGCCAGCCTGACATGCTCCAGCCCTTCCAGTTCTTCGATCGCCTCATCTGTAATATATTTTTCCGACTCCTGATCTTCCTGCATCATATCCCCGGTAATAATGACACCGCTTCCTCCGTTTGTTTTCCCGGTGACCTCGATACTTGTAAGACCTCCGGATTCTTCCACCTGCTGATACATCGACTTCTGCATGCCAAGCCCAAGCGAGATCATCACGACGATCGATGCTGTGCCGATCACAACTCCGAGTACAGTCAGAAACGTTCTGAGCTTTCTTCGTTTTAAATTCCCGCTACTCATCCTCAGTAAGTCTATCAAACTCATCTGCCAAGCTTTCCTCCTCTTCCTGAAGTCTTCTCTGCTTCTTCTTTTTGAAAATGATCACAGAGAGGATGATCCCTGCAAGTACCACTGCTGCAATGACAACCGGGATTACCGGGAATCCTTTCTCCTCCGGCTCCATCTCCGGGTCAAGCGGCATCGCTGTCTCTTCCGGCTCTGCCGTTACAAGAAGCTGGAATTCCTGCTCTGTAGAATACGAAGCGCCTGCCTCATCTTCATAACTGACGATCATCTTCATCCTTCCATCGCCGGTCGTCTCCTTCTCTCCGGTTACCATTCCATCAATCGCCGCCGAGGAGCCGGATTCTACATGACCTACAAACACTTCCTTCGCCTTGATTCCTTCCCCCTCAAATCTTGCCTTGACATTATAAAGCTTCGTCCGGCCAAGATTGTAAATATTACACATCACATTTGCCTCATCTCCCACCGCAATTTCCGGTGAACTGATTTCCAGTTCACTAAATTCAAACCGTGCGGCCTGCTTAACCGGGATCGCAAGTGCCGCATGCCCCTCATACTGTGTCGCATTTCCATCCTGATACTTCATGGAAAGTTCAATGCTGTACGGCTTCTGGAGCAGGTCTGCCCGCGCATTCAGGGCAATCGCAATATCCTTTGTTCCTCCTGCCGGAATCTGGTCAAGATATACGGAGCTGGATCCTGATACCGGAAGAAACGCCGGGGCTGCCCCGCTTGACTCTGCCCCTTCTGCCGGGGCGGTAAATTCAAACAGCATATTAGAAACCGCCGTATCCTGAGAAGTATTCTTCAGATGCACGATCAGATTAAAATTGCTTCCTGCCGGAATCTCCGCCGGATCTGTATTAAATCCTGACACGATCACACGAGGCACACCGGTCTTCGCCTCTCCCCCGGAAACGACTTCACCGCCATTGTATACTCCGCCTGCGTCATACGGATAACCGCCCATGCCATCTGATCCTCCACCTTCCGGAATCTCTCCCCCTGGGCTTTGTTGTTCTTCATTTTGCTGCCCCTCTGCGACATCGGTTTTCAAAAATACGTTCTGTTCCGGGAGTGCACCTTCCTCACATGCCAGATCAAACTTCAGTTTATAATAACGTGAAGCCACATCGGTCCGTGCGGTGAATGTATAGGACACTGTTTTTGTCTCCCCCGGCGCGATCGCGTCCACGATCTGTGTATAATTTTTATTTTCAATCTCAAACGGCCACGCTTCGGTGCTTGCCTTCACTTTCGGAGTCACATTCAGGTTCGTGATCGCTGTACTTCCGGTATTTGTCAGATTTAACAGCAGATTTTTTGTCTCCCCGGCACGATAAAGAAGGACATCCCCTTCGGCCCCTTCAATCTGGGAAGTCATCTCCAGACCGACTTGTGTCTGTTCCTTCCCATCCTCTGCCGTCACGGCTTCTCCCTCTGTCTCCATCTCTTTTGCATATACGCCTGCTGGCATTGCCATCACTGCACAGAGAAGCAGTGCTGCCCATCTCTTTCTGATTCTCATTACTTACTTTCCTTTCTCTCTTCTGCTTTTACTCCCTTTTCTTTCAGTTGTTCCCGGTTATCAACAATCCTGACGATCTCCCCATCGATAATGTGGAACACTCTGTCGGCATACTCGGCAAGATGATTGTCATGTGTGACCATCACAAGTGTCTTTTTCTGCTCTTTTACGACTTTCTGCATCAGACGCATCACTTCCTCTGATGTGTGGGAATCTAGATTCCCCGTCGGTTCGTCTGCAAAAATAATTTTCGGATCGACGACTAACGCCCTCGCCACACCGACTCTCTGCTGCTGCCCGCCTGACATCTGATTCGGCATATGTTTCTTATGCTTCTTCAGATTAACAAGATCTAACATCTGATCTGCGATCTTCATCCGTTTACTCTTCGGCACTCCCCGGAAACTTAACGGCAGCGCCACATTTTCCACCGCATTCATCGTTCCAATCAGATGGAAAGACTGAAAAATAAATCCTACATTTTCTCTGCGGAACTTTACAAGTCCATCCTCATCCAGTTTCTCCATATGTACCCCATTGATGATGATCTCTCCCCTGGTCGGTTTCTCCAGTCCCGCAAGCATATTTAAAAGTGTAGATTTTCCGGAACCGGAAGTTCCAACGATCGCACAGAACTCTCCTTCATAAATACTGAAATCCACACCATTCAGCGCCCGCACAATACTGTCTCCTACGCGATACAGCTTAAAAAGATGCTTCGCTTCAATGATCTTTTTCACCCCACTGCTCCTTTCTACACATCTGCCGGCCGCGGATCCATTTACAGACTTCACCGCTGTCGCCAGGCACATGTGCACTGATATGAAGATATGATAGCATATAATAGAATATTTTTTGTTTATAAATATTTAATACTTTCTTAATTTTATATCACAATTTTAACGGATTTCTAAGTATTTTTGTTACTAACGCAAAGATTCTGCATATCTCTTCTTCTCCCCTAAAACAAAAGAGAACTTAAAAGCAAAAAAGAGCATGCCCCAACATAAGCATGCCCTTTTTTTCAGCTATTTTTAATTTTCCGGATTCATGATCTCCTCTGCAATGTTTCTTGCATGATCGGAAATCCTTTCCATTGAAACGAGTGTATCTAAATAGAAGATACCTGTCTCGGCATTACACTGATTATTCGCCAGACGTTTGATATGTTTATTTCTCAGCCGTACTTCCAGATCATCTGCGAGTGTTTCTCTCTCGATCACCTTGACAGCCTTCTCTGAATTTTTCTCAAAGAATGACTCTTTTGCGTAGAGGTAGCTTTCCACACAGACATTCATCATATGTTGGATCTCCTCTGTCGCAAGTTCTGAGAAATCTAATTTCTTCTCCCGCATTGCCTCTGCGTACTCGGAAATGTTCTCACAGTAGTCACAGATCCGTTCCATATCCGATACGACCTGGAGCAGATGTGCCACATCCTGATGCTCTTTCTCGCTGACCTGAAGTGCTGTGATCTTGATCGCGTAATCTGTGATACCTGCACTGAGTTTGTCCACAACAGCTTCTTTCTCTTTGATGCTCTTGATCGTCTCTTCGCTCTTTGTAAAGAGTACTTCTTCTGATTCTTTCAGTGCATCTGCGACAATATTTCCCATTCGCTCGATCTCAGTAACTGTAGACTGTAAAGCAATACCAGGAGTCTGTAACATTCTGTCATCCAGTAATACAACATCGTCTTCCTGTGCACATTCTTCTACACGTCCGATCTTCTTTGCAAGTGCAATGATCCAGTTTGATACCGGGAACAGAAGCACTGTTGTTCCGATATTGAAGATCGTATGAACTGTACTGATCTCTGTCTGTGTAATCAGGTTCTCTCCCAGAACCGGATTGACAACGGTAAAGAAGATGATTGCGACGACGCTGAAGATCACCGTACCGATCACATTAAACAGCAAGTGCATAAGTGCTGCTGTCTTTGCATTTCTCTTTGCTCCGACACTTGAAAGCATCGCTGTCACACAAGTACCGATATTCTGTCCCATGATAATATAGACTGCTGCGCTCATCGGCACAAGTCCTGCCGCTGCAAGGCTCTGAAGGATTCCAACCGATGCCGAAGAACTCTGGATCACCGCTGTCACGACGGTTCCTGCTAAAATACCGAGGAACGGATTCTTTCCAAGCGTCACGAAAATATTACAGAATGCCTCTGATTCTTTCAGCGGGGATACTGCCCCTGACATCGTGGAAATACCAACAAATAAAATACCAAATCCGACAATGATACTTGAAATGTCCTTTGTAGAACGTCTCTTTCCGGTCAGCATGATGATCACACCGATGATGATCGCGATCGGTGCCAGATTCGCCGGGCTTAACATCTTCGCCCATTCTACACTCGATACGAGCCAGCCAGTAACTGTCGTACCGATATTTGCCCCCATAATAACTCCCATTGCCTGCGTCAGGTTCATGATTCCCGCATTTACGAAACCGACCACCATGACCGTCGTAGCGGATGAACTCTGAATCACAGCTGTAATAAATGCTCCGAGCAGTACTCCGAAAAACTTGTTCTTCGTCAGAACTTCGAGCAGTGCTTTCATTTTATTGCCGGCAGCATTCTCAAGTCCCTGCGCCATGATCTGCATACCGTAGATGAACATTCCAAGCCCACCTACAAACGGAATAATAATGCCAGTGTAATCCATAGGCTTCCTCCTCATAACTAATACATTTTAAACTCACTTTTTTACCATAACATTATATCCGACAGAAAACAACATCTTTTTACTATTTTTTCATCATTGTGCAGGGATTCTGTTTTTTTATTTTTTCATTTTCGGTTCAAATACAAGGGAACCGAGATAACCAAACACAAGGGCTGCAGAGATTCCCGCTGCACTTGCGGTAAATCCCCCGGTAAAGATCCCGATCAGTCCGTCTTGTCTGACGGCCTCCCTGACTCCTTTCCAGAGCAGATTGCCAAACCCGATCAGCGGAACACTTGCACCCGCCCCGGCAAAAGAAAGTAACGGCTGGTAAATATTTAAAAATCCAAGTACCGCACCGGAACATACAAGCAGTACCATCACCCGCCCCGGCATTAATTTTGTCCGGTCAAGAAGGATCTGCACGAGTGCACAGATCAGTCCCCCGACCAGAAATGCTTTGAGATAATCCACAACATTCCCTCTCTTTCTGATTTTTTCATTTTCTAACAATGTTCCAGCACAATACCATGGGCGATCCCCGGAACACTCTCCCCTTCATTAAAACTTACCGTAGACATCAGGGCTCCGGTCGGCACAAACAGTACCCTCCTCCACTCTCCGCTCTCGATCTTTGGAAGGATATAAGCCGCCAGCGTCACTGCGGCACAGCCGCATCCGCTTCCCCCTGCATGTGTGTCCTGCGTCTGCTGGTCAAAGATCGTCATTCCGCAGTCCATATGGTTCTGCTTGATATCCTTTCCTTTTTTTCTTACGAGATCAAACAAAATCGTCTGTCCCACATAGCCAAGATCACCAGTGATAATCCGGTCATAATCTGACTCCTGCCTTCCAAAATCTTTCAGATTCTGCAGGATCGTATCACACGCTGCCGGCGCCATGCACGCTCCCATGTTCTGGGAATCTTTGAGTCCATAGTCCACGATCTTCCCGCCGGTCACACCGGAAACTCTCACATGACTTTTTTTCTTTCCTATTAAAAAGGCGCCGCTCCCAGTTACTGTCCAGTGGGCAGACAGCGGTCTCTGGTTCGCGTATCCCAGTGGAAAACGAAATTCTTTTTCTGCGCTTCCAAAATGGCTTGATGTCACCGCCAGCATATATTCTCCATATCCTGCCGCCACTGCCATCGATCCGAGCGCAAGTGCTTCCCCGGAAGTGGAACATGCGCCATAAAGTCCAAACATCGGAATCTGAAGCGCCTCGACTCCCATTGAAGTTGCGATTCCCTGGCGGAGCAAGTCTCCGCCGTACAGATAGCGCACTTCTTTTGCACCAATCCCCGCCTTTTCCAGCGCCAGCACACATGCCTCTTTCTGCATCCGGCTCTCCGCCGCCTCCCAGGTCTGTTCTCCAAACAGATTATCCTCCCCGGACATATCGAACAGATTTCCAAGCGGCCCTTCAAACTCTTTTTTCCCTACGATCGATCCTGCACTGATCACATACGGCGCTTCCTGAAAACAAATGCTCTGACTTCCTCTTACCATTGTCATACGATCACCCCAACTTTCAGAAGCAGATAATAGATCAGCCCCAGTCCCCACGAAGTCACGATCCCATATAAGATGACCGGACCTGCGATCGTGAAGATTTTACAGCCGATGCCAAATACCTGCCCTTCCTTTTTATATTCGATCGCCGGAGCCGCCACGGAATTGGCAAACCCGGTGATCGGCACAAGCGCTCCCGCACCGCCCCACTTTGCAATGCCCGGATACAGATTCCATCCGGTAAAAAGTACACTCAGCAAAACAAGTGTAAGGGAAGTCCATGCACCGCTGATTTCCTGTGTGCATCCTGCATTTTTACAGAAATTCATGAGAAACTGCCCGATCACACAGATACTTCCTCCAGTCACAAATGCCTTTGCCATATTCAGATACACATTGTGTACCGGTGTCTTTGTTTTGACATACTCCTGATATGCTTTCTCCTGCCTCTTTTTCTTTTCCTGCTCGTCCATACCCTTTCCTTTCCCATCCCCGGTGCCCCGCCTCTGATTTCCCATAAAAAAGCGACTGCGCCAGGAATCTGTTTTCAAGATCCTCTTTTATTTTTCTCGCTGTATTTCAGATATCATTTGTCACTTTTCACTGCTATCCCCAGCCTTTCCAGAAATAGATGACTGCGCCTATTCCTTTTCCAAATGCCATCCCCGCAATGATATATGGGATCGCGCGGAGCAGCTTCACTCTTCTGATAAAGATCGGGAAAATATTTAAGATTTCTGCAAGCGCCATCGCCCAGCATCCGACAAAGATCCCCCCGAACAGACCGAACACCGGCACGAGCACCTGCCCATACGGAATTGTAACCGGAAATAAGTAGAACAGATTGCCGAAGATTCCTCCCAGTGCAATCGACTCTTCATAGAGCAGGACATGATCGCCGGTGTGTGTGCGGTCAGCAAATTCTGATACGACTCCAAGTCCGACAATAAATGAAAACAATCCTCCTGCCGCCGCAACTCCCGCACTCAGTCCAAGTACTGCAAGTATGATCTGTTTTATCCACATCGCTTCTTCTCTCTTTCTGTCTTTGTGTGCATGTGCTGCTTCACCGCTTCTGTATGCCTCTTTACTTTACATCAAGTTCCATTTGCTTCCTCTCATAGTTCTCCACAAGAGTTGTCTGGATATCATTTTCATAGAGCCTCATCTCCACTTCCATCGGAGTCGGATCTACGGAGAACCGTTTTCCCGCAAAGTGGTTAAAAAATACAAGGATTCCAACGATCAGTCCAATACTGTAACACACTTCCAGAAGCGTAAATCCATCTGACGGCATCCCGGTCAGCTGCTCATAGACCTGCCCGAACATTTTTCCGACATCTACATCATTGTTAAAAGCCATAATAGAAAAGGCTGAGCCCAAAAATGTGATCAGCACAACACCCGTTGTCTTCAGAACATGCATTACCTTCCCGGGTGTCTTCTGCTTTTCATAAGTAATGATAAAATCTGTCTCTCCCAGATTTTCAATATCTAACCCGGGATAGACCTGATGGATTTTTTCAATCACTTTTAAAATGGAACAGACAAACCGGTTCTGCCCATTTTCCGGTACTTTCAGCAACTTTTCTGTCTTTAATCTTGTCACAATATCCTGGTCTATACACTCCATGGAAAGAACATCCCCAAGCGTCACCTCATGCTTTGTCACTTCCATACTTCGTTCTGCTTTTATATATAGTTTTCTGTTTGTCGCTGCCATCTGCCATCTTTCTCCGATCTTTCCAGTCTCACAAGCGTTCCTTCCCCGGATAATTCTGTTTGCCGCACGTCTGTAAAATAATAACAGACTCCGACGATCACAGCCGCCGCGACAACACAGAGCAGACATACCCAGATTTTCTTTCTTGCATGATCCATTTTTGCACCACCTTTCTGACACTCTCTGCCATGATACTTTCACTGCATTTCTTTACAGAGATTGCTTATTCCTATTATTTCCGCATTTGAGAAACCTATACAACGTATCAGAAAACCGCATGCATTTGATTCTGTCATAAAAAGAAGAACTGCTGACAGTTTCTGATTCTGCCATGCAGTCCTTCTTTTTTCACCCGGTCTGTATTTTTGTCCTCATATTTTTTAAAATTTTCTTCTCCAGTCTCGATACCTGCACCTGTGAGATGCCCATCCTTTTTCCGATCTCCGACTGCGTCTGGTTTGCAAAATATCTCAGGTAGATCAGCTGCCGCTCCTCCTTGTCAAGTTCCTCGAGCAGCTGCCTTATCAGCATATGGTTCAGGATAGACTCCTCCTGCCGTTCCTCTTCCTCCAGTTTATCAAGGAGCTCGATCTCATTGCCGTCTTTCTGATAGATTGGTTTGTGCAGCGACTCCACTTCTCCGCTTGCATCGAGCGCCATCGCCAGTTCTTCCTTTCCCACTCCCATCTCCTTCGCCAGTTCTTCCATCGTCGGCTCCCGGTTGTATTTCCTCTGAAGACGTTCCCTTGCAAGAAATGCTTTGTATGCCGTCTCTTTTAGCGACCTGCTCACCTTGATCATTCCGTCATCTCTCAAAAAACGTCTGATCTCTCCTGAGATCATCGGCACTGCGTAAGTTGAAAATTTCACATCATAGTTCAGATCAAATTTATCGATCGCCTTTAAAAGCCCGATGCTCCCGATCTGAAACAGATCTTCGCTGTCTGTCCCCCTCCCGAAGAAACGCTTTACAATACACCATACCAGCCCGGTATTTTCTTCCACCAATTGTTCTCTCGCTTTTTCATCTCCATCGTGTGATCTCTGAATTAAAGCGATTGTGTGGTCCATAAGTCCCTGCCTTTCCCGATTGTCTTTTTCATGCGGACAAGGGTCCCTTTTCCCGGCGCAGATTCCACATACACATTGTCCATAAAGGCCTCCATAAAGGCAAATCCCATCCCGGAACGGTCAAGCTCCGGTCTTGTCGTGAACAATGGCTCCATCGCCTTTTCAATATTTTCAATCCCTTTCCCCTCATCTTTGATCTCTGCATAGAGTGTCTGCCCCTCGATCCAGCACCGGATGTAAATCTTCTTTACGCTTCCGTCATACCCGTGGATCAGTGCATTTGTCACTGCCTCGGAGACCGCTGTCTTCACGTCAGACACTTCCTCCAGCGTCGGATTTAACTGTGTCATAAATGCCGCTACCGACACCCGCGCAAACCCTTCGTTGACCGGTCTGCTGTCAAATACCAGTTCCATTTCATTTGTGCCCTTCATCATTGCTTCTCCTCCTCAAACATCTGGATTATTTTTGTCACACCTGACATTTTCAATATTTTCCGGATCCGTTCATTTGCATGTACTGCCCAGACTTCCCCGCCCGTCAGACAGACTAGCTTATAGCGTCCCATGATCACCCCGATCCCGGAGCTGTCCATAAAGTTCGTATCTGCAAAATCAAAAATAACATATCTGATATGATTATGCTCGATCAGCATATCTGCTTTTTTTCGCACCTGCTCCGCATTGCAGTGGTCTAACTCTGCGGGCAAAAAGATTGTAAGACTGTTTTCCTGTATCTGATATTCCATAACACCCTCCTGCATTTTCAAATGAAAAAAAGGACATACACTTCCTCGTGTATCTCCTTTTCTTTCGTACTTTGTTCTATATAGCCTTCCGGCTCTGCGTCAGCCCGGATCCCTTTAATAGCCTTCCGGTTCTGCATCAGCCCCGTATCCATCTGTTCCGCCACCGACATCTCCATAGCCGCCTTCTGTTCCCTGATAATCATCATAAGAATCCTGATAGCCTTCTCCCTGCGTATTTCCCGCAGAATCTCCATAAGGATCCCCATAGTTATCATAATTTTCTCCACCATACTGGCCCGGATCGGTATATTCATTTCCAGAAGAATCTTCTGTATTTTCTTCCCCAGCAGCATCTTTGCCGTTTGCCGGCGATCCTTTTGCTGCCTCTTCGGCTCTTTTTGCCACATCCGTCTTCGGGTAGGCATCCATGATCTTCTGGTACATTGCATCTGCTTTCTCCTTCTCATTATTCAAAAGATAGGAATCCCCAAGCAGCAGCATTGCCTCCCCGTCTTTATAATGCTCATCCATCCGGATCAGTTCTTCCAGAAGTTCGATCGACTTTTTGTAGTCTCCCTGACGGTAGCTTTCCCTGGCGCTGCTGTAATGTTCGGCGCATACCCCCGGGTACACTTCATCCGCGATTGCCTGATACTGTACCTTTCCCTGATCTCCCAGCGAATCTTTCTGCACTTCCAGAAGTTCTTTTGCAAGTGTGGCATATGCGTACTGACCGGAACTATAATGTTCCTTTACCGTCAGGAGCTTCTCATAGCTGTCTTTTGACGCCAACGCCGCCGCTGTCGCCGCTGCATTCTCATCAGAAGAATTGCGTATCGTTTCCAGTTCCTTTTTCATTGCACTGATCTGCGCATCTTTGGAATTGATCTCCTCAGTAAAAGCAAGCACCGACTTATTGCTCCGGTTTGCTTTGACCTCATTGACCGCGGGAACGATCAGGAACCATACGACTGCCGCTCCAAGTAAAATCCCGATTACAATATTGAGGATCGTAAGAAATCCTGCATTGTCTTTCAGCGGAGAGACCGCCGGCTGAATGATCGTATCATTTCCGATCGGATATGCCTTCTGCTCTCTTCCCCTTGTTCCCTGCTTTCCTTTCTGTTCCGACAGCTCATGCATATATTTCAGCGTCGTCTCGTTTGTCGTGTCAAGCCGGTGCGCCCGCTTTAAGATCTGCCTTGCCTTCTGATACTGTTCTGTCTTTAAATACAGAAGCGCCAGAAGCTGGAGTGCTTTCAGATAAGACGGATGTATCTGAATCACCTTTTTCAGCTGGATCACCGCCAGATCTTCCGCCCCCTGCTCGCAGTAGACCAGACACTGATTGTACATCTGCACGGCCTTGTCAATCTCCTCTAGCGTCTTCTTATCCTTCTGGATCTCGCGGATAAAATGTCCCGCCAGGTTGTCCGACTTTTTAAAATTCTGACTGATGATCCATTCTACGATCGCCTCCGCGATCTCTCCTCTGCCGTAATAGACAAGTCCGAGAAGATTTCTCGCATCGATATGCTCTCTGTTGTACTGCAGGCTCCGCTTTAATGACTGAACAGCGCCCGATATGTCCCTTATTTTTGCTTTTCTCAGTCCATCATTATACCAGTAATTTGACTGATGTAATATTTTCTCCGTATACTCCATGTAATCCCACCGTAATCTTTCCGCTATTTCGCCTGACTGAGCATCTCCCTCAGAATATCTGTCATATCAGACAAATCCTCCTGATACACCGCCTCCTCTATATCATCTACTTCCAGGCTTGGTTTGAATTTCTTTAATTCTTCTTCATAATCTAACATGATGGTTCTCCCTTCACAAGCTCTTTGATCATACCTACAAGGTAGAGTGAGCCAAGGCAGTAAGCGATGCCGTCTTCTCCTTTTTGTCTCATCATTTCCGCCCACGCCTCTTCTAATTGTTCCCTGACAATCACTTCACTGTCTGTATAATTTCGCACGATCTGGGCAAGTTCCCCCGCATCGGCTTTTCGTGTACTTTCTACGGTCGTGATCACATAACTGTCCACCTTTAAATTTCTGCACAGTGTCGCAATCATTTCCTCATAAGCTTTCTCTCTGACTGCGGAAAATAAGATCACCGTACGCCCATTGCATGCCGGTCTTCTTTTTACAGTCTCCACAAATCGTTCTACTGCACTCTGATTGTGCGCTCCGTCTATGTAGACGCCCGGAAGGATCTCCTCCATTCTCCCCGGCCATTTTACATGAAAAAGTGCATCTGCCCACAATTTTTTATGTCTCTCGGGCAGAAGGAGACTGACTGCCTCCAGTGCAAGCAGTGCATTGTCCGCCTGATAACAGCCGGTGTTGGACAGCTTCCATGTAACATCTTCATCATACGCATTTCGTTTTGAAAATGCAATATATTTATCAGTGATTTCCTGAATTTCGTACGCATCTTTCGTGATTTCTCTGCAAGGTGCGTCATATTTCTCCGCAATTTGTCGAAGAACCGCAGCGGCCTGCGACTGGTTCCCGTCAAAGACCAGCGGAACCTGCGGCTTGATGATCCCGCCTTTTTCCGCCGCGATCTTCTCTATCGTATCCCCCAGGATCTCTGTGTGATCAAACCCGATCGAGGTGATCACAGTCAGTACCGGATCGTCCACCGCATTTGTTGCATCCAGTCTTCCGCCGAGTCCCGTCTCCAGCACAACATACTCTGTCTCTGCCCACGCAAAGGCAGTCATCGCCATCCCAAACAAAAATTCAAAAAAAGTCGGATGTGCCAGTCCGTCTTTTTCCATCTCATCCACAGTGTACTTTACCTTCTCAAATACAGAGAGAAAGGTCTGGTCATCAATCTGTTTTCCATTGATCTGGATCCTCTCATTCATCTTTACAAGATGCGGAGAACTAAAAAAACCAGTCGACTTTTCCTCTGCAAGCAAAAGAGCCTGTATGTATGCACATACAGAGCCCTTTCCATTTGTCCCCGCCACATGAATGACTTTCCTTCCATTTTGAGGGTTCCCCAGTCTTTCCAGAAATTCCTTTGTATGTGTCAGATGATTCTTCACTGTGAATTTTGGAATGTCTAAAATATATTTGATACTTTCCTGATAATCCACTTGTTTTTCTCCATTATTTCTTTGTCTCTTCAGACGGGGTATCTCCCGTCGTCTTCGTACTCTCCGGCTTTTCCTCTCCGGTCTGTTCTTTTTGCAAAGACTCTTTTGCCTTTTCTTCTTCCTCAAGCTGAAGTTTCAGTTCTTCTGTCAGTTCCTCGATCTTGCCGTCGCGGTAAATATACTCCGCAGAAGTCCGAAAGACGGTATTGCTTGATCCCATCTGGATGATCGTGATGATATCTCCCTCTTTCAGTTCGGTCTCCTGAAGCTCGATTCTTGTATTATTTAAAAATTTGGAACTCTTCTTCTCTCCATTGACATAGACTTTGCTGTATTTTGTAAAGTTCTCCCCATAGAGACTGTAAGTGCCGTCAAGCTGTGTGATCAGATCTGTCAGCACAACATCCTTGATCCCCATCTGCATATGTCCTTCCGGTACCGGGTTTTTCCCTCCGTAGACATATTTTTCTCCATAGAGAATATCATACTGGAGCATCTCGAGATCGAGCAGATAGTTCTTCGTCTGTCTTCTTCTCTGGTGATAATTGAATATTGTTCCGGAATGGATATCAAGCTTTTCAAAGACATCCGCCATGATCTGATAAGATGCAATATTCCGGTCCTGTTTTTCCAGTCCGATATTGTCCCACACAACATAGTTTGTATTGTACAGATATCTTCCCTTCAGATCCTCGGATTCCAGACCGAGTGTCGGGAGATGATCTCCGTAAAGGACAAGAACCGTCGGTTCCTCTCTGTCCTTCAATGCCTGGACAAGATCCCCGATAAACTGATCTACTTCATAGATCTGGTTCACATAATATTCCCATGCACTTCGGATCTCTTCATCCTCGATCCCGGTCACTTTGATGCGCGGGTTTTCCAGATGCTGTCCGTAGTAATCTCCATGACTCTGCACAGTGATCCCAAATACAAAATCCTGCTGCTCCGTCGAATCCATTGCATTCATAATATGTTCTGTAAGAATATCATCTTTCGCCCAGCCATTTTCCGTCAGCTGGAGAATATTCATAAATTCCTTACTTGTGTAGCTGTCAAATCCAATATTGTCAAATACCGTCGCTCGGCTGTAGAAGTTTCCTCCGTTATTATGGAGCGCATGTGCGCCGTAACCAAACCGCTTCAGCGCTGTCGCCGCGCTTTCCGCAGTCTCTTTCTTTAAGATCGTCTTATATGGATACTCTCCCGGTCCAAAATACCGCAGGTTCATCCCGGTCAGCACCTCAAATTCCGTGTTGGCAGTTCCTGCTCCGACTGACGGCACTTTAAAATATCCGGAAGAATACTTCTTAGAAAGCGCCCGGAAATTCGGGAGCGGATCCTGGGATGTCTGCAAAAATTCTACTTCACTTGTATCAAAGAACGATTCCAGCTGGATAAAAAGGATATTTGGCATTTCTTTTCTGCCGGTCGTGGCCTCTGTGATCGCACCGTTCTCACTGATCTGGGCGATCATTTCCTCACTGTAGCCGTTTGGCTGTGAAATTCCGGTGTTAAATACGCTCGACATAAAGCAGTATGGAAATCCATAATCTTCATAGGCGAAAGCAATGTTCCCGAAATAGTTGGAGATTACCCGCTTATCAAGCGCCACGTCTGTCACGACAAAGAACAGTCCAAACCAGAATACCACTCCGGTCAGCGCAAGTACCCTCCGCATCTTTCCGGCATACTGCCCGCCGCGCTTCCACATGGAAATGACCCACACGATGACCGCCGCGACGCCGACGATCACCGCCACAAGTTCAATTCCGTTAAAATACGAGTTGATCAAGGTCACCGCATCGCCGGCAACCTTTAAATCCTGCGCGTTGAACGGGGTGACACGCTTCATCAGCATGTACCCGTTCGTCACACCAAGTCCGATCCAGAATACACTCAAAAGAATTCTGGCAAAAATACGTCTTCTTACGAGATATACAACAGAAAACGTGATAAAGATCAAAAATGAATTATACAAAAACACCTTCGGTGTCTCGATCATATAATTCCACCCCTGCACAAGAGAATGTCTGGAAATACATTCGATGACCAGGTTCAAAAAGCATGCCAAAAGTGCATGAAATACAAGCGAAAACTGATTCATGAACTTGTAACACGGCGCCAGCTTCCTCGCCAGCGGGCTGTTGCGCCTCTTCTCTAAGATCTGTTCCCTGCGTTCTTTTCTCTTCTTCCAATAGTTCTTAATATCTTCCAGCTTTAAATTTTTCACCTTTTGTATGCCACCCTTTATATCGGGGCGTTTGATATGAATCCGTTTCATTGTCACCTCTCACAATCTGATGTGCTTACTTTCTAAGTCCTTTTAATCGTTCCTGTACTTGTTCCATCATCTGTGTATATTTCTCAAGTTTTGCTCTTTCTTCATTGATCTTTGCTTCCGGAGCCTTGCTGATGAACTTCTCATTGTTCAACATGCCATTGACACGGGCAAGCTCTTTTGTCAGACGCGCTTCCTCTTTTGTCAGACGCTCTAATTCCTGCTCAAAGTCAACCAGCTCTTCCATCGGCAGGTATACAACTGCATCTGCAACTACGACAGATACTGCATCCTCTGCGATTCCGCTCTTGTCGGACTGGATCTGAATCTCATTTGCGCTCATCAGCGGCATGGAAGACTCTTTGATCTCCTCAAATCCCTGACAGAGCTCTGTATTTTCACAGACGATATAAGTTTTCGCCTTGCGGCTTGGAGCAACGTTCATTTCTGCTCTTACATTTCTTACACCGCGGATGATCTCTTTCATATGATCTACGATGTTTTCTGCCTCTGCGTAGCATCTGCCCTCACTGTACTCCGGCCATGTGGACATCATCAGAGATTCTTCTTCCGGAACAAGTGCACCGTAAATCTCTTCTGTCACAAACGGCATAAACGGATGTAACAGCTTCAACGCATCGCCAAGCACAGTCTTTAATGTATAAAGCGCACAGTTTGCTGCAGCCGGATTTTCCTCTGCATGGTAAATACGGTATTTTGCAAGCTCAATATACCAGTCACAGAACTCATCCCAGATAAAGTCATAGACTTTCTGCACGGCAATTCCAAGTTCAAATTTATCCATGTTCTCTGTCACATCTTTTGTCAGTGTGTTCATCTTGGAGATGATCCATTTGTCCACTGCGGATA
>JAPFCT010000023.1 GCA_026169575.1 Faecalimonas sp. | reverse complement strand
GAGTATGGACTGCCGGGTGTATTCGGCGCCCAGATCATCGCCGGAATTGTAACATTGATCATGGGATTTGGGATTAAGTATATCAGAAAGTACTTCCCGCCATTTGTGACGGGAACGATCATCCTGACGATTGGTTTTTCGCTGTATCCGATCGCGATCCAGTATATGGCGGGAGGAAATGACAGTAAGACGTATGGTTCCCTGCAGAACTGGCTTGTCGCAGGTGTCACGCTTGCGACGGTTATCATCTGCAATATGTTCTGTAAAGGTTACATCCAGCTGGCCGGAATCGTGATCGGAGTGATTGTCGGATATGTTCTTTCGCTTGCACTTGGTATGATCGATTTTGGAAATATTGCAACAGCAGACTGGATCACAGTACCGATCCCATTCCAGTTTGGAGTGAGCTTTTCTCCGACCGCGATCATCGCGATCATCCTTCTGACCATAGTCAATGTCATGCAGACTGTAGGAGATATTACCGGAACTACGGTAGGAGGCTTTGACCGCGAGCCGAAGTCAGAAGAATTATCAGGAGGAATCCTTGCATCAGGTCTTATCACTTTGATCGGGGCATGCTTTGGAGGACTTCCGGTATCTTCTTACAGCCAGAATGTAGGAATTGTTTCTATGACAAAGGTAGTCAACCGTATGGTACTTGGACTGACTGCAGTTTTAATGTTAATTTTAGGTCTTTTCCCGAAATTCAGCGCGCTGATGGCAACGATGCCGAAAGCGGTCATCGGAGGAGCGACAGTTGTCGTATTCGGAATGATCACAATCACAGGGATCCGTCTGATCAAAGATAACCTGACACAGAGAAACGGTACGATCGCAGGGCTTGCACTTGCACTGGGTCTCGGAGCGAAAATGGTTCCGGATGCAGTTTCAGGATTTCCGGAGGGAATGCATATGTTTTTGACAGAGCCGATCCTGATCGCAGGACTTGTGGCATTTGTACTGAATCTGATCATCCCGAAATCAACTGAGGAAGAAGAACAGCAGGCGTTAGAGAAGATGGATGAGTAACGGTCTGTAAATCGAATGTGCCTGGAGAAAAATGCACTGCTTTGCCGGAAGGTGATGCAGTGCATCAGGTGCATTTACTGACGGGATTGTTGACTGAATGAGAGAAAGGATACTGGAAAATGGAAAAGATAGAGTTGAAAATTAACGGAAGGCAGAAAGCGCTGGAAATTGAGCAGGACTGGTCGCTTCTCTATATCATCCGTGAAGTTCTGGGGCTGACCGGAACAAAGTGCGGATGTGGAGAGGGAAACTGCGGGACATGTACTGTGATCATGAATGGAAAGGCTGTGCGTTCCTGCAAAGTCAAAGGAAGCACATTGAACGGAGCAGAGATTTTGACGATCGAAGGCGTGGCAGACGGAGAAGAGCTGCACCCGATCCAGAAGGCATTCATCGAAGCTGGTGCAGTGCAGTGCGGATTCTGCACACCGGGAATGATCATGCGGGCGAAGGCGCTGATCGATCAGAATCCTGATCCGACAGAGCAGGAAGTGAGACAGGCATTGGCAGGACATATCTGCCGGTGCGGAGGATTTGAAAAAATTGTGGAGGCGATTTTAAACGCAGCAAGAGAAATGCGGGGTGAGACTTGCGGAGAATAGCGGATTCAGGGAAATCGGAAAGAGAGTGCCGATCAGAGATGCGGCTTCCAAGGTGACTGGAAGAAAAGTATATGTAGGGGATATGAAGCTTCCGGGAATGCTTTACGCAAAAGTATTATTTAGCCCGAAAGCACATGCAAAGATCATCCGGATTGACACAAGTGAGGCAGAAAAACTCCCGGGAGTGTGTGCAGTTGCTACCTATTTAAATACACCGCAGATAAGATACAACAGTGCGCTGCGTTTTATTGAACATCAGATTCCAAATACCGAGCGGATCTTTGATGATACAGTCCGGTTTGTAGGAGACAGAGTGGCAGCGGTGGCGGCAGAGACGCTGGAGATCGCAGAGAAGGCAGTCGGACTGATCAAAGTAGAATATGAAGAGCTTCCGGTGATGCTGACGGTGGAAGATGCGATCAAGGAAGATGCCTATCCGATCCACGAAGGCGGAAATATCGTTGGTCAGGCGCACGTAGAGGCGGGGGATGTGGAGAAGGCCTTTGCAGAATGCGACTATGTGATCGAGGATAAGTTTACAACACAGCCGATTCACCATGCAGCGCTTGAACCACATGTGGCGATCGCTGACTGGAGCTATGATGATAAGCTTACGATTTACAGTCCGTGCCAGAATACATTTGGCTTCCGCGTGATCCTGGGACAGATCTTTGGTCTTCCGTACAGTAAGATCCGTCTCCTCTCGCCTGCAATCGGCGGCGCTTTCGGAGGAAAGCTGGAGATGACGATTGAACCGGTTGTGGCAGTGCTGTCCAAGATGACACGCCGCCCGGTCAAACTGGAATATACGAGAAAAGAATGTATTTTCGGCACACGTGTCCGGCATGCGAGTGTTTCGTATGTAAAGACTGGATTTATGAAGGACGGAAGAGTCCATGCCGTAGATATGAAGTTCTACAATAATACCGGGGCATATGCGACGAGCGCTTTGAATGTCTCCGGCGCCATGTCCCACAAAGTATTTAAAGCATATAAAATAGACAATATGCGTTTTCATGCAAATCCGGTTTATACGAATACGATCGTGGCGGGAGCGATGAGGGGTTATGGTTCCCCGCAGGCTTATTTTGGACTGGAACGGCAGTTTAACAAGATTGCCAATTTCCTGCATATGGATCCAGCTGAAGTTCAGATGTTAAATATGGTAGATCCGGACAGTCTGGATCCGTGCTTCCACAAGCCACATGGAAATCCGAGACCGAAAGACTGCCTGACAAGGGCAAAAGAATTGATTCATTACGAAGAGGTTTGCAAAGAGCAGGAAGCGACAAAAGACGAAAGATTCCGGATCGGAGTCGGAGTGGCCCTGGGCGTGCATGGAAATAACTGTTTCGGAGCACACAGAGATGTGACGACGCTGATGCTGAAAATGAATGAGGACGGTACCTGTATTTTATACAGTGGTTCCCATGATATGGGAAATGACAATGTCGGAATGCAGAAGCAGATTGTCTCCGAAGTGCTTGGAATCCCTCTGGAGAAGATTGACAGTGTGGAGGCGGATACGGACGCCTGCCTGTGGCACCTCGGCGATTATGCAAGCAGGGGAACATATGTAGTAGGTATGGCAGCAAAGAAAGTCGCAGAAGCCATGAAGCAGAAGCTTCAGGAAGAGGCGGCAGATCTTCTTGGAATCCCGGCAGAGCAGATCGTGCTCCGTGACGATCATGCGTGGGACGGTGAAAATGAAGAGAATGCAGTGTCGATCGCGGAAGTGATGCTGCACTGTCAGAGAGATCATGCCAGAGAACTGTGCTGTGCGGAGACACATCCGGCGCCGCGTGGACCAAGCTCTTATGGCGTGCATATTGCAAAAGTCCAGGTAGATACAGTGACCGGAGAAGAGAAGGTGCTTGAGTATGCGGCAGTGCAGGATGTGGGAAGAGTCATCAATCCGATGGCACTGGAAGGACAGCTGGCAGGCGGGATCCATATGGGACTTGGCTATGGGCTTTCAGAAAATATTACCTATGACACGGATGGAAATGTGCAGCAGGAAGGTTTCAGAGAATATAAAGTGCTTCAGGCGGCAGATATGCCGAAACTCTATCTGGATTTTGTGGCAGAGGGTGACGGAGAACCGGGAGGACCATATGGGGCAAAGAGTCTCGGAGAATGCCCGGTCGTACCGGCAGCGCCTGCGGTAGTCAATGCTATCTGCAATGCGGTCGGCTGTGAGATCAATGATCTGCCGGCGGACAAAGAGCGGATCCTGGAGGCGATCAGAATTCAGAAAAGTCAGAAACTGTAACCGGATATCGATGAGATCAGTGCCGCATGGCACTGACAGTTAGG
Organism: Faecalimonas sp.; assembly: GCA_026169575.1. The sequence goes on along the minus strand of JAPFCT010000023.1, from coordinate 2,861 downwards.
AGGAAAACTATGGTAAAAATATTAGGAATTTGTGCAAGTCCGCGAAGAAAATCATCGTATACAGCGCTGCAGGCTGCTTTGCAGGAAGCCGAGAAAGAAGAAGGCGTTGAGGTGGAACTGGTAGAACTGCGGGCAAGAACGATAAAACCGTGTATCCACTGCAATAAATGTCTGCGGGATGAGTCAGACCGATGTACAGTATTCGAGGATGATATGACAGAGCTTTATAATAAATTTTATGAGGCAGACGGAGTTATCATCGCGTCTCCGGTATATGAGATGAGCATCACCGCGCAGTTATCTGCATTCTTCAGCCGCTTCCGTTCGGCGTGGATGATCAGCGTCAAAGATCCGTATTTCTTCATGAAGAAAGTAGGGGCGGCTATCGCGGTAGGAGGAACAAGAAACGGCGGCCAGGAATTTGCGATCCAGACGATCCTGAATTTCTACAACACGCAGGGGATTACGATATGCAACGGCGGATCTGGAATCTACTCCGGATCAGCGCTCTGGAGCCCGGGAGATGGCTCCCAGAAGATGGATGATCCGGATGGAATTGAGAATGCGAAGGCTTTAGGAAAAAAAGTGGCAATTATGAGCAAGATCATGAAGTACACCGATGTACTTTAAAAAGAGATAGAAAAAGAAAGTGAGGAAAATCAGATGAAGACAATTTTAAACACAAACAATGCACCGGCAGCGATCGGACCATATTCTCAGGGAATTGATGTAGGAAATTTACTGTTTCTTTCCGGACAGCTTCCAATCTGCCCGGAGCAGGGGAAGATCGTTGCAGAAGATGTGGAAGAACAGACAAGACAGTCATTGGAAAATGTGAAGGCAATCCTGGAATCAGCGGGATGTACCATGGATGATATTGTGAAAACAACGGTATTCTTAAAGGATATCGGAGAATTTACGAAGATGAATGAAGTATATAAACTTTTCTTCAAAGAAGGAAATTATCCGGCAAGATCTGCTTATCAGGTAGCCGCACTGCCTCAGAATGCAAAGGTGGAGATCGAAGTGGTTGCGTTAAAGCCGGAGAAATAGAAAGAAAAAGAATCAAAAAACAGTGGGACTAAAAAACAGACGGAATCAGGTAGGGGATGTCCAGAACGACTGTTTTTGGCGAAGTGCTGCAGGAAGCGCTTCGCCGTTTTTTTCTTAAAAAAACACTTGACAACAGAAAATTTTCATGATACAGTTAAAAATGCGCTATTGTGGATAATAATGCCCGTAGTGCGTATATGAAAACACTCATAAATGCTTGTTTTCATTGTATATTCAAGGAAAATACAACGCAACCAAATAAATATACAAGGAGTGAAACGTCAATGGAGAAAAATAGAATTCGTCCCAGCACAAGTGGAAAGAGTTCCCGTATGAGCTATTCTAGACAAAAAGAAGTATGGCAGATGCCGAACTTGATCGAAGTCCAGAAGGATTCTTACCAGTGGTTTCTGGATGAGGGGTTAAAAGAAGTATTCCGCGATATCTCTCCGATTGCTGATTACAGCGGTCACTTGAGTCTGGAGTTTGTAGACTTTACATTATGCGAAGATGATGTGAAGTATACGATCGAGGAATGTAAAGAGCGTGATGCAACTTATGCAGCACCGTTGAAAGTCAGAGTAAGACTTTATAATAAGGAAAAAGATGAGATCAACGAGCATGAAATCTTTATGGGAGACCTGCCGCTCATGACAGCGACCGGTACCTTTGTGATCAATGGTGCTGAGCGTGTTATCGTAAGCCAGTTAGTTCGTTCCCCTGGAATTTATTATGCGATTGCCCATGACAAAATCGGGAAAGAATTATTTTCATCAACAGTTATCCCTAACCGTGGGGCATGGCTGGAGTATGAGACAGACTCCAATGACGTTTTTTATGTTCGTGTAGACAGAACGAGAAAAGTACCGATCACTGTGCTGATCCGTGCACTTGGATTTGGTACGAATGCAGAGATCATTGAATTATTCGGAGAAGAGCCGAAGATTCTTGCAAGCTTTGGAAAAGATACGGCTGAGAATTATCAGGAAGGTCTTCTGGAATTATATAAGAAGATCCGTCCGGGTGAGCCTCTTGCAGTAGACAGTGCAGAGAGCCTTATCACAAGCATGTTCTTTGACGCGAGACGCTATGACCTTGCAAAGGTTGGACGTTATAAATTTAATAAAAAACTTGCACTGAAGAACCGTATTTCCGGACAGAAAGCGGCAGAAGCAGTTGTAAGTCCTCTGACAGGCGAAGTGCTTGTAGAAGAAGGACAGCTCATCACACGTGAACTCGCAGAAGCAATCCAGAATGCAGCGGTTCCGTATGTATGGGTGCAGGGAGAAGAGCGTAAGATCAAAGTTCTCTCCAACATGATGGTAGATTTAAAAGCGATCGTAGATATCGATCCGAAAGAAGTAGGAGTGACAGAGGCAGTCTTCTATCCGGTACTTGCAGGACTTCTGGAAGAGACGGCAGGAGATGTGGAAGAACTCAAAGATGCGATCCGCAAGAACATCAACGAGTTGATTCCGAAACATATTACAAAGGAAGATATTCTTGCTTCTATCAACTACAACATTCACTTAGAGTACGGACTTGGAACCGACGATGATATCGACCACTTAGGAAACAGACGTATCCGTGCGGTCGGAGAACTGTTACAGAACCAGTACAGAATCGGTCTTTCCAGACTGGAAAGAGTTGTTCGTGAGAGAATGACAACACAGGATCTTGACGGAATTTCACCACAGTCTCTGATCAATATCAAGCCTGTAACAGCAGCCGTGAAGGAATTCTTCGGTTCTTCACAGCTTTCACAGTTCATGGATCAGAACAACCCGCTCGGTGAGCTGACACATAAG
>JAPFCT010000284.1 GCA_026169575.1 Faecalimonas sp. | reverse complement strand
GTCTGGATGCGGAGATTTCTTCTGACAGACACTTTAGCGCCGCTTTTGCCATACTGTCCCATGTCCATCCAAAATTCAGGAAATCGCCCGGCCCCGCATAGAGCACTCCATCGCTCATCAGAACAAAATAATCGCCCAGTTCCACCCGGAACCGGTACTCATGGATCTGTTTTCCCTCTATATTCCGCTCCTCATACGGATAAGACTGCACGTTATGGTCCCGGATAAAAATACATGACGGATTATCAAATTCTACCAGATATGCTTCTCCGTTTCGGAAAATCTGAAGAATACTGAATGTCGCATAGGCGACTTCCCTCACCTTGCAGACCGGAAGTGTCTTTGCAATTGTCTCCACGCAGGATTCAATCGTCGCACCGTTAAACAGCATTGTGCCGAGGATCTTCGATGTCAGCGTCGCCAGAATATTCGCCTTGACGCCACTGCCCATGCCATCCGCCAGGATCACGATATCAGAGTCCGCTGTCTTCAGCACTTCTACTTTGTCCCCGCATAGCTCTTCATGGTGTTTGTTCAGACTTTTCCATGCAACATCTACGCTGATTCCCATGACTAATCCCCCTCTCCATCAAGGAGGATCGAATCTCTTAGTTTTGTCAAAGTCACTTTCGTCTCCGCTGTTGTCTCTCCTAAGAGTCCGGCAATCTCCTGCGCTACCATCATCTGCTTGTCGATGACGCGCTGTGCCATCTCCACTGTCTCCATTTTCAGATTATAATGTTTCTCTTTTGCTTTCTCTTCTTTTGTAATATCCTGATAAATGATCAGAACCGACTCCATATCTCCAATGTAGATGATCTTCTCCTCCGCCTTCATCTCCAGCTGTTCCAGCTGTACTTTCTTATAAGTGATTGATTCTCTTGTCTGAAAAACTTCTTCTACATCTGATGTGTCAATAAACTCATACAGATACCGCTCCAGCGCTTCCTCTCTGCTGATTCCAAGCAGTTCCTGGGCTTTTTTATTGCACTCCCGGATCCGCATCTCCCGGTCTATGATAAAGATCAGATTCGGCGTCACATCCATCACCACATTTGACATGGATTCTGCTCTGGAAAGTGCATAAGGAAGACACATGCTGTTCTCTGCTTTCTTCTGAAATACTGCAACTGCTTTCTCCCTGCAGGTCGCATACCCGCATGCGCCACAATTTAATTCATCTTTCTCTGAATATTTTCCGGTCTCTTTCAGAATTGCACGAAGCTCCTCTTCCGTAGGAATCTGCTCCTTTGGAGGATTCGGCGCAAACTTCTTGCAGAGCGGGATCTCGAAAGCCTGCGGCTCATATTCTGCTTCCTGATGAGCTGCCACTCTTTGCTCCATCTCAACCTTCGCCTTAATAAACGATACATTCCAGTTGCCGGATGCAGGACCTTTGACACAGCCGCCATCACAGACATTCGCCTCGATAAAACAGTGATCCAGTTCCCCACGCTTCAGACTTTCCAGCATCTCTATACAATTATCCAGACCATCCACATAAATTTTGTGGTATGCATTCACTTTCTCTTTCTGGTCACTTCCATCCACTTCCAAACCAGACACTCCATTCTCTGCTGAAGATTTCAGCATCACAGACTGGAGAACGCCTCCGCTGACCGGATAGAGACGGTTCACACCGCAATCGGGATTTGCCATCGGAAGATCCTCACATTCCGACAGAACGATATGTTCCTCCCTAAGCCACTGTGCCAGTTCTTCAAATGTCAGGATCGCATCCACCGCGCCAGACACACGAAAATCTCCTGCTGCCTCCTGCTTTTTTGCGATGCACGGACCAAGAAACACTACTTTTGTCTGCTGCCCGTACATTTTTTTGATCAGCCTTCCATGTGCGATCATTGGTGATACGACCGGCGCGAGCTGGTCTATCAGCTCTGGATAATACTTCTCTACAAGATCATTGACGCTTGGACAACAGGTCGTAATGATATTTTTCTGCTTTCCTTCCCGGAGCAATTTCTGATATTCTCTCGTGACCAATGCGGCTCCCTCCGCCGTCTCCCTCACCTCTGAAAATCCAAGCTGTCTCAGCGCCCCCACAACCTGCCCCGGGGTCTGATAGTCCATCAGCCCCAGATAGGATGGCGCGATCGACACGACAATCTTCATGTTCTGCCGGATATATGCTTTGATCAGTTCCAGATCACTTGCAAACCGCTTCGCATTCTGTGGACAGACCTCAAGACATTTTCCACAGTGGATACAGTGATCATTCATGATATGCGCCTGCTCATGCCGGACAGAAATCGCTTTGACGCTGCAGTTTCGCACACATTTATAACAATGCTTACAGCTTGCATTCTGAAAATCAATTACTTTCATCCCATTCACTCCATTCAAAAAAGGACCTTTGCCACCGCAAGGCCCTGTCTTTTTCTTATTCGTATTTTGCGAGGATTTCTTCCACGTCTTCTGCTTTCACATGATTATATACATCGTCATTGACCATCAGGATCGGCGCCATTCCGCATGCTCCGATACAGCGGCTTGCATCCAGGGAAAATTTACCGTCCGGTGTGCATTCTCCCCCTCCAATGCCAAGTACTTCTGTCAGCTTATTATAGACATCTCCGGCTCCTTTTACAAAGCACGCAGTTCCAAGACAGATCGATACCTGATATTTTCCTTTTGGACTTAATGTAAATTGTGGATAGAAATCAACAACTTCCTCGATCTTGTGAAGCGGGATATCCATCTCATCTGAAATGATCGTCTGCACCTCCACCGGAACATATCCGTAAATCTCCTGCGCCTGCTGCAGCACCGACATCAGCGCCCCCTGCTCGCTTTTTCTCTGTTCGATCACTGCACGCAGCGCTGTCTCCTGCTCTTTCGTCCCCTGAAACGGGACTGTCGACTTATTTGCCATATAAAAAACCTCCCTTGTTCTGATAATTATGTCAGTATATTAAATTCATCGTATCACAAATATGATCTTTTTACCATATGGTTTCTGCTTTTTTCTCAGTATTGATCAGGCAGATTCCTTGTCAATACAGCATTTTCTGATTTCAAAGGAAACTAAGAGATTTTCCTGCCGCCGCGTCCGGATCTCTCCGTCAGTGTACGACATTTTCGTTGTAACAAATGTATTTACAAACTGAAAGTTCATGCTATCCCCATAATATATCTGCTAAAATGGCAGGTGTAAGTCCTACCACTCCAATCATACAAAAATATTTACAACTTTATTTATTGTTGATTTAGCAGAACTGGTATCCTCATAAATGCAAGTTGTCAATCTCAGATAACATCACGAAAAACTGGAATTAGAAAACATATCCACAGATGATAGAAAACTAAAGTCCATATAACTTGATTACCATGAAGTCTTTTCTAAGTCTTTTGCTTCTTTGGATTCGTAATCATACTGATACATATTCAAAATTTCAGCATTCATCATACTCCATGATCCATCGGTACTTTTTATACTTTTATAATATACATATTGTGCTTTTGTTCCTTGTTGATTATCATGATCAAACATGAGATATCTAATCTGTGTTTCATCTTCGCAGGTAACGACATAGCTGTATCCTTTCGCATTATAATCTTTTCTATATTCTGCATCTGTTTCCTTTATATAGGTTTGATATATTTTCTGATAACCTTCGTCTATTTTCTTGATTTTTT
>JAPFCT010000008.1 GCA_026169575.1 Faecalimonas sp. | reverse complement strand
TTCTGGATGTTCAGTTTGAGATGAAATTTACAAGGCTTCCGGAATGCCGGGAAGACGGGATCGATGAACCGGAATTTCTCGTGTCGATGAATCCGGGAGAACCACTGCGTCCGCTCGGCATGGTGGCATCAGGCGGTGAACTGTCGAGGATCATGCTTGTGATCAAGACGGTTCTTGCCTACCGGGAGGAGATCGCCACGCTGATCTTTGATGAGATCGATACCGGTATCAGCGGCATCACAGCTGGAAAGGTAGCGGAAAAAATGGGAATGCTGGCGAAGGAATACCAGGTGATCTGCATCACGCACCTTGCACAGATTGCAGCGATGGCAGATGCCCATTATGTAATTGAAAAGACCGTTCAGGACGGCGTTACAAAGACTGCGATCAACGAGCTGACAGAGGAAGCCTCGATCGCAGAACTCTCCAGACTGCTTGGAGGATCTGCGGTGACAGATGCGATCCGCCAGAGCGCTGTTGAACTGAAAAAAATGGCAGAACTTTCCAAACAAAAAACCGAGTGAATCTGGCCAGATTCCATATACTAAGGCAGACATGACTGTGTCTGTCTTTTTTTGCGTAGAAAACTTCTGGGTTCTTATCGCAGGGGGAACATAGTTGCTGACAGTTTTTTGACGGGGAGGAATGGTGTATGAGAAAATACTGGTATCGGAGGAGTCTGGTGATCCTGCTTTTGTTTACGGTGCTTGTAGGCGGCGGCATCTGCATTTCGAAATATCAGATGACTTTGATGAAGAGAGAAGTAAGTACGGAGGAGATCAGCGGAGAATATCTGATCCCCGGCGGAATGCCGATCGGGATCTATATGGAGACAAACGGCGTCATGGTACTTGGCACTGATGCGATCGAGGGGGCAGATGGCGATCAATACGAACCGGCAGACCACATTGTGCGCCAGGGAGATTACATTACCGGGATCAATGATGAAGTCATTACGAATAAAAAAGAACTGATCGCGGCAGTAAAAAAACTTGAGGGTGAGGATGTGGTGCTGCATCTCAGGAGAAAGGAGGAACCGGTCGATGTGCGGTTAAAAGCAGTCGAGAGTAAAGATGAAGAATACCACCTCGGG
>JAPFCT010000405.1 GCA_026169575.1 Faecalimonas sp. | reverse complement strand
TGTCGATATGTTTCCATTTTCCATAGAGATATCCCGTCTGCAAAAGCCCGCAGACATATCCTATGATCGTACAGACCAAACGTTCCATAATTACCGGTCTTTCTCCTTTCTCTCGCGGATAAAGAATTTTAACGAAGTCCCCTTAAATCCAAACGCTTCGCGGATCTTATTTTCCAGATAGCGTGTATAAGAGAAATGCATCAGTTCCTTATCGTTGACAAAAATGACAAAGGTCGGCGGCTTGACTGCCACCTGCGTAATATAGTAAAGCTTCAGTCTCTTTCCTTTATCTGACGGCGGCTGCTGCATCGCAACTGCTTCCATCATGATCTCATTGAGCACCCCGGTGGAAATGCGGAGTGTCTGATTTTCCAATACCATATCGATCATATCAAACAGCTTTGGAAGACGCTGCCCCGTCTTCGCAGACACATACATAATCTCTGCATATGGCATGTACGATAATATCTGACGGACATTCTTTTCATATTCATACATCGTCTTATCGTTTTTCTCGATGGCATCCCATTTATTTACAATAATGATCACACCTTTGCCGCGCTCATGGGCGATTCCGGCAATCTTGGCATCCTGCTCGGTCACACCTTCCACCGCGTCGATCACAACCAAGACGACATCTGCCCGTTCCACCGCTGTCACCGTACGGATGATACTGTATCGCTCCAGTTCTTCTTTGATCTTATTCTTTCTGCGCAGTCCCGCTGTATCGATAAACACGTACTCTTTTCCATTCCATGTGATCTCTGTATCGATCGCATCCCTTGTCGTTCCTGCAATATTTGACACAATCACACGATTCTCTCCGACCAGTTTGTTGATGATCGAAGATTTTCCTACATTCGGCTTTCCGACGATTGCGATCCGAGGTCTCTCATCCTCCTCTTCCTCTGCAGAATGCTCCGGAAAATGTGCGGCAACCGCGTCTAACATATCTCCCAGCCCAAGTCTTGAGGACGCGGAGATCGGGATTGGATCTCCGATTCCCAGATTGTAAAATTCATAGACATCTGCCATCAGCTTCTGGAAGCTGTCCACTTTATTGACAACTAATACGACCGGCTTTCCGGAACGGCGCAGCATGTCCGCCACTTTGGAATCCGAATCCTGAAGCCCTTGTCTGACATCTGTGATAAAGATGATCACGTCCGCGGTATCAATTGCGATCTGTGCCTGCTCTCTCATCTGTGCAAGGATGATATCCTTGCTGTCTGGCTCGATTCCGCCCGTATCGATCAGGGTAAATTCCCGGTCAAGCCATGTCACTTCTGCATAAATTCTGTCCCTTGTGACTCCCGGCGTGTCTTTCACGATGGAAATCATCTCTCCTGCCAGCGCATTGAATAATGTAGATTTTCCTACATTCGGTCTCCCTACGATGGCAACTACTGGTTTACTCATAGTTTCACTCCTATATCTGTCTTATTTTTTCTTATTTTCTTTTGTCTTTGTTCTGACAAGTTTCTCTATATTCTTTCATCCAGAATTGCTCCGATAAAATCTTGTCCGCTTGATTTTACAATATCTATCTGTACTTGTAAAGTCTCTTTCAACTGATCTAAAGTGACATCATCAAGAAATACTTCTTCTCCGTTTCTTAACATACAGCACGGAAGAAGTAATCTGCTTCCAAGCGGTCTGCCGGAAAGCTGTGCCTGCAGATCCTGCCCGGTGATCAGTCCTGCCACCGTGATCAGTTCTCCAAAGAAATCATTTCGGATCTCATAGAGATGCACCGTCACATTTGGATATTTTGTCTGAAGCGTCCCGATCATGTCTTTTAAATACGGATAGGCAAGTTTTCCGGTTGCAAGCGAGATCTCTGCCTCTCTGTCATCTCCGGATAATTTTTCAAATGCCTCCTGAAATTCATTCTGCAGAAGTCTTGTCGTACCGACTCCGTTTTCCAGCTGCAGATACCCATCGTAGCGTTCTTCCTCCGGCATCTCCTCCCCGGCAAGAATATACCATTCATCGCCTGCATGGATAAAGTGCGTTCCGTATTCCTCATAGATCTTCTTCTGCCAGCGGTGGATGATCGCAAGCACTTCCTTCGCCTCTTCCTTTGTAAATGGTTCCAGCGGATACAGTCCGTCGCGGAACTTTGTCAGCCCTACCGGAACGACCGATACGCTCTGCAAATGCGGCAGATATGCTGTCATATCCCGGATACTCCGCTCCAGCTCTTCTCCGTCATTGATCCCTTTACAGAGCACGATCTGTCCGTTCATCGTGATACCGCCCTCATAAAGTGTCTGCACCTTCTTCAGCGCATCCCCCGCAAACCGGTTGTGCAGCATCTTGCACCGCAGTTCCGGGTTCGTCGTATGAAAGGAAATGTTGATCGGCTCCAGATGGTACTGTACGATCCGGTCAATATCATGATCGCTCATATTTGTCAGGGTAATATAATTTCCCTGCAGGAAAGAAAGTCTGGAATCATCGTCTTTAAAGTAAAGTGTCTCCCGCATTCCTTTCGGCATCTGGTCGATAAAGCAGAACGTACACTTATTTCTGCAGGAACGGTACTCATCCATCAGCCCCTGTTCAAACTCGATCCCCAGATCTTCCTCATAATCCTTCTCAATCTCCAGCTCCCACTCTTCTCCGTCCGGCTTCTCGATCAGAAGTACAAGTTCTTCGTCATTTACAAGGTAATGATAATCAAAAACATCCTCGATCTCCTTGTCATTGATACTGATCAGGCAGTCCTCCGGCTCCACGCCAAGCTCCCACGCAATACTTCCGTCCTCCACGGAACGGATGATATGTCTATGTTTCATATTGTTTTCTCCTAATTCTACTACTGACAAATGTCGCATCCACTTCCGCGAAAATCTCTATACGATTTTCCGGGATACTGTTTTCCTCTGCCACATCTGTTCTGTCTTCTCTTTATCATACTAGATTTTTATGGAAAAAGCAATTTTTTACACCTCTTTCTTGCCCCGCAGATCAAAAAGTGATATAAAAGAGATGTCAATAAAATTTTTTTAACGGAGGCCATTATGCCAAATATTCAATTATTAGAAAAAACTCTGCCATCGGCGCCGCTTCGCATTGCAGCGCTGGAAAGCTGTCTGCCGCTGGCACAAAAAGTAGATGACTACATCGTCACATTCCGCAAAAGCGCACTGGAGTCTATGCAGTCTTCCGCACTTTATGCAAACTACAAAAAAGACAGTTATCTTCTGAAAACTTCCTGCCCGCGTTTCGGCTCAGGGGAAGCAAAAGGAATGATCCACGAATCTGTCCGTGGTGCAGATTTATTTGTCATGGTCGATGTCTGCAATTACAGTCTGACTTACTCTGTCAACGGACATTTAAACCACATGTCCCCGGACGACCATTACCAGGATCTGAAACGTATCATTTCCGCGGCTACCGGAAAGGCACACCGCATCAATGTCATCATGCCATTCCTCTACGAGAGCCGCCAGCATAAGCGTACAAAGAGAGAGTCTCTTGACTGTGCACTCGGACTGGAAGAACTGATCGATATGGGTGTCAGCAATATCCTTACTTTCGATGCCCATGATCCGCGCGTACAGAACTCGATCCCGTTAAAGGGATTTGACAACTTCAGCCCGGCATATCAGTTCATGAAAGCCTTATTCCGCGCAGAACCAGATTTACATGTAGACAAAGATCATCTGATGATCATCAGCCCGGACGAAGGCGCGATGCACAGAGCCGTCTACTTCTCAAATGTACTCGGCGTGGACATGGGGATGTTCTATAAGAGAAGGGACTACTCTACGGTTGTCAATGGGAAAAATCCGATCGTTGCCCACGAATTCCTCGGCGATGACGTAAGAGGCAAGGATGTGATCATCCTCGATGATATGATTTCTTCCGGAGAAAGTATGTTAGATGTGGCAAAACAGCTGAAAGACCGCCATGCAAACCGTGTCTTTATCTGCACCACCTTCGGACTCTTCACAGAAGGCTTGGGAAAATTTGATGAATACTATGAGAAAGGTTACATCGACCGCGTGATCACGACAAACCTCACTTACCTTCCTGCAGAGACTGCTGAAAAGCCGTACTTCGTTGTGGCAGATATGAGTAAGTTCCTGGCGCTGATCATTGACTCTCTGAATCATGACATTTCCATCGGTTCCGTGTTAAATCCGACTGATAAGATCCACAGACTGTTGGAAAATTATAGAAAAAGATAGAAAAACGGTGTTTGAGAAAACTATGTAAACCTCAATTTTGACGCTCCTCTTAGCGAAAGCAAGGGGCGGGAAGAATCTGCACATTGGACAGAATCTGCGAGGGAGACGACACAAAACAACGTGTCTCTCCCTCACTTTATTTTGTAAACATACTGTTTCTATTTTATACATTTTATACATTGTCACAGACTACCTTCTAAGTCACAGAATTTCGTCTAAGAAATTATCTGAAAAAAACGAAGCGCGTTTTGAATGCCTGCTTCATCTACATCGGCAGTCACATAATCTGCTTCCTTTTTCACACAATCTTGTGCATTTCCCATTGCAACTCCAATCTGTGCAAACCTCAGCATATCTATATCATTTTCCGCATCCCCGAATGCCATCACTTCATTCTGCCGAATTCCAAAACGCTCACAAAAATACCGGATTCCCTCTGACTTTCCTCCCCTTGCGGATATAATATCGACTCCGTCCTCATTCCATCTGACAATTTTACACTCCTTTTTCAAAGCATCTTCCAGGAAATCCTCTTCCTCTTCTTTCAGGAAGATGGATGCCTGATAAAGTTTTCCTCCTCGGTACAAATCTGTTTCTGGCGCAGATGTTGACACCTTTCTAAGCGCTTTGCGCACCTCATCGTTTACAAAATTAATATAGATCTTCTCTGCTTCTACCAAAGCCAGCGGATATCTTTTCGCCTCAAAAATTGATGCCAGTCTTTCTGACACTTCCTTATCAAAAGGTGTTTCTCTCAGAATATCCCCATTCTCATCAAGGCACAACTGCCCATTTAATGTAACGTAACCATCAAATTTCAGATGATTTACCGGAAGCTTTAACAGTTCTGTAAAATGCCTGCCCGTAGCCATAAATATTTTTATGCCTTTCTCCCTCAACGCCTCCAGTGCATACTCCGTATCAGACGGTATTCGCTTCGTCTTATGAGAAAGCAAAGTACCATCTACGTCAAAAAAAATTGCTTTGATCATAAAGCTGTCTCCTCGTATTTATTTTCTCCTCTACTGCTCTTCGCTTACTGCCTCGTGATGATATTCGCCTTCAAATACCTCCTCCTGCGGCTGTACTTTCGCTTCACCGGACTCAGCAGCTCCCGGAGGGAATGAATAATACTGGTGTCCATTTTCCAGCGTAACCCCTCTCGCCTCTGCAAGTTCACTGACGGTCACAAGCTGATAACCCTGCTCAACAAGTTTTGGAATCAGCTCTAATGCTGCATCGATCGTCGTCGAGTGAATATCATGCATCAGGACAATGTCCCCATCCTTTACTGTATTTAATACCGTATCTACGGTTGCTTTCGCATTCTTCGTCTGCCAGTCCAGGGTATCCACAGACCACATGATAAACGGCATCTTTACAGTTCCTTTCAACGTATCGCTGACTGCACCATATGGGGGACGGAGTGTTGTAGAACTGTTTGCCACAAATCCATTGATAATTTTATTTGTGCCGTCCACCTCACCTGAGATTCCTGCCGGATCCATCGTCGATAAGTTTGCATGTGTCATCGAGTGATTGGAAAGCTCACATCCCTGCTTTGCCATACGCCGGATCAGATCGCCATTGTTCTGTGCGTTCTGGCCCAGCATAAAGAACGTTGCCCTGGAGTTATATTTTTCAAGCTGGTCGAGCAGTTCCCCGGTTCGCTTTCCCGGCCCATCGTCAAACGTCAATGCGATCATCGGCTTATTCGGATCGATCAAACTTTCTTCTGACTTCAGCTTTCCATTCTTTGCAAACTGATACGTCTTCACACCGATCCGTAGTTCCCCGGTCACCATATTTCCATCTGCATCAAAGTAATATTTCTCCCCGTCATCTTCCACCCAGCCATTTTGTACATAAGTTCCATCTGGCTGTTTGAATTTCTTGCCATCCCACTCTCCGTATTTATTTTTCACGGTCAATACCGCGTCCCGCGTCTCAAAAAATACTTCCTGCGCCAGTTCTCCTTCCAGCTTCTTTTTCAATTCGTCTGAAAGATGGATCCTGATCGGAAATGTACCTTCTTTTGTCCCGTCCGACTCACACTGCAGCGTATAATCCTTTCCCTCCTGCAGACTTTCCATAAAATCCTGCGCTGTATACTTCTTCTGTTCATCCAGCACCGTCTTCATCGCGCCTTCTCCACGGACATCTACGGAAAACTTTGGCATCTCGCTGTCCTGATACATCGTCTCGGATTTTGCTTCCAGTGAGATCACAGCCAGCCCGCTCTTTTCTGAAGCTGCTGCCGTACTGAATAAGATGACTGACAGCAGACAGAGCACTGCTATGCTGATCAGTTTTTTCTTCACGCGCTCCCTCTTGCGCGCGCGCTTTATCTGCCTCATAACCTATGTACCCCCTAAATCTTGTGTAAAAATGTATGTTTTTCTTTTAGTATACACAACTTTCCATCCGACTGCAATCGAATTCCCTTCGCATTTTCACACGAATTATATTTTTTCTGACCTGACGCTCCCCAAATATTTTTTATGCAGAAAAAATACCCTCCACACCTGACGTCTTCTTGTCTGACCGGCATGAAAGGTATTTCCTTCCCTATCATTATTCTTCTGATTATTCTTCGTTTACTTTTTCTACCTGGATAATTGCAGATTTCTGCATCGGAATACGACAGTTTCTGTTATTTCCAAATTCTACGATCACATCATCATCTGTGATATCGATCAGTACACCATAAAATCCGCTTGTAGTCAGTACTGTATCCCCTACTTCCATCGAAGCAACCATCGCCTGAATTCTCTTCTGCTCTTTTCTCTGTGGACGGAACAGAAAGAACCACATACCTCCGATCAGTACTGCATACACTAAGATAATGGAAAACATTCCACCAGCTCCACCTGACGCTAATAAACCATTCATACTAAAAATCCTCCTACTTCTCATTTAAGCACTATTGCTATGATACACAATTTCTACGGAGACATCAAGCTATTTTTAGAAATTTTATGATTTGTTTATATCTGCCCGCGTGTGAATCCTTCCAGCTTCTGTTTCTTGTATTCTTTATATCTTCCTTCCTCGATCGCTGTGCGGATCTCTTCCATCATATTATTATAGAAGTAAAGATTATGGAGCACGCACAGACGCATACCGAGCATCTCTTTTGCTTTCAGCAGATGGCGGATATACGCTCTGCTGTATTTGCGGCATGCCGGACACTGACAACCTTCCTCGATCGGTCTGTCATCCAGTTCATACTTCGCATTGAACAGATTCATCTTTCCATGATTCGTGTAAACATGCCCGTGTCTTCCGTTTCTGCTTGGGTAAACACAGTCAAAGAAATCCACACCTCTGTCGACCGCCTCAAGGATATTTGCCGGCGTTCCAACTCCCATCAGATACGTAGGCTTGTCCTGCGGAAGATAAGGAACCGTCGCCTCAATGATCTGGTACATATCCTCGTGGGATTCTCCCACTGCCAGTCCTCCGAGCGCATACCCGTCCAGATCAAGTTCCGCGATCCGTTTCGCATGTTCGATCCGGATGTCCTCATAGATTCCTCCCTGATTGATCCCGAACAGCATCTGCTGCTTATTGATCGTATCTTCCAGACTGTTCAGTCTTGCCATCTCTTTTTTGCAGCGCTCCAGCCAGCGCACCGTGCGGTCTACCGAATGCTGGATATAATTGCGGTCTGCCACACTTGACGGACATTCGTCAAATGCCATCGCGATCGTAGAAGCCAGATTGGACTGGATCTGCATACTCTCCTCCGGTCCCATGAAAATCTTCTTCCCATCAATATGGGAATGGAAATAAACACCCTCTTCCTTGATCTTTCTGAGTCCGGCAAGCGAAAACACCTGAAATCCGCCGGAGTCTGTCAGGATCGGTTTGTCCCACACCATAAATTTGTGCAGTCCCCCAAGCTTTTTGACTACCTCATCTCCCGGTCTTACATGGAGATGATAAGTATTCGAGAGTTCTACCTGCGTCTTGATTCCCTGAAGGTCTTCGGTGGAGACAGCGCCTTTGATCGCCGCCGCTGTTCCCACGTTCATAAATACCGGTGTCTCGATCACACCGTGTACTGTTTTGAGTCTTCCCCTCTTGGCAAGACCGTCTCTTTTTATTAACTGATACATCTTTTTTCTCCTCTGATTTAGTAATGACAAATGACCGGAACTCCTGCGCTGATCAGATTCAGCAGCTGTCCTGCCTTGTCGATCGGCATGTTGATACATCCATGAGAACCGTAACTCTGGTACCGGCTGCCTCCAAATGCCGTCTGCCAGTCTGCATCATGAAATCCGACTCCGCTCCATGTAAACTGCATCCAGTATCTGACTTCTGTCTCATAGATCGGCTGTCCGGTATCCGGATCCTTTTCCCCGACAAGAACTGACGGACTCTCCTTATAGAGTACATCATAGACTCCTTCCGGCGTAATTCTGTCCGGTGTCGGAAGCCCTGATACGATATCTGTTTCTAACACAACTGCTCCATCCTGGATATACCACATATGCTGTGCGGATAAATCTACTTCCGCATAAGTATTTCCCCAGTCTGTCGGTCCAAAAGATGCCGCCCGCTGCTCATAGACTGGCTCTCTCTGAACCGGCTGTCCGCCTGCGATATCTGATTTGAGCTGCTCAATTTCCGCCGCCTCATCAATGCTCCATCCATAAGTTCCCCCGGATACAGTTGCGGCTTTTCCGGTCGGTGTCGTAAAGCTTCTTGTCTTCCCTACCGTATCATATCTGGAAGCCAGATCTCTCACATACCCGGAAATTCCATCTGTATTAAAGGTCACATTCATATTGTCATCCACGGTCACCCACTCTGCAAGCTTCGCCCGGTCGATTCCTTCCGGTGTCGGTCCCATCTGATAGGTAACCGTACCTCCGAGATACGAATTCATCTTGTCTTTTGCAGCAGTGACTTCCGGTGACTTCTCTGTGAATTTCGGCTTAATATAGCATCCTTCCTTCTCCAGATCGATCTCATGCTGAAATCCATTGATCTTCTCTTTGATCTTCTGTCTGAACACTTCCTGGTCAAGCTGCGTGCCAACTACTTCCTTCGCGACCACAAATTCATTGCCGTCAAGGGTAGGCTTCGCAGAGACAGACGGTGTCTGATTCTCCGGCTTCATGCACTGAAGGCCACTGATCAGCCCATCCAGAGCTGCTTCATCATACTTTACCCCAACTTTCGCCTCTGCACTTCCTTTTTGGAACAGTGCACGGATCCACAGAAGTGCATTCTGGTCTTTCACGATCTTCTCCAGTTCCTTACCCGGAAGGTATTCCAGGGAAATATCCTCTCCACTGATAGCCTCTGTACCGCCGTCATTCTCTTTTAACGTGAGTGTATAGCCTTTTACCTGCTTTTCCATATACGCTTCTACTTCTTTTACTGACTTCCCGGAAAAATCGTTTCCGTTGATCGTTGTATTGAAATAGAAATGGTTTGTAAAATAGAACGCAAATCCAAGATAAACAAGCAGCAGCACCCCAAGAATGCCTCCCCCTGCAAACAATACCGTCTTCCTGAACTTCTCTTTCCCTTTTTCACTTCTTCCGTGTCCCGCTTCCGGCTGTGCGGATGCCGTCCTTCTCACATGGTCGCTGCTTCTTTGCCCGCTCTGCTTTCCTGCATGACCTCCCGCAGCTCCTTCCTGACCGGATCTCTGTGGATGCTTTCTCTGCCCCTGACTTTGCTCCTGCTTATTCCCGGTTCTTCGTTTCTGAAGATTCTTTCCTCTCTGCTCCCGGATCTCTTTTGGAAGTTCCGATGTAAACTGCGCTTTCTGAAGCTCTGAGCGCTGCGGACGCGGCCTTTTGCTCCTCTTTTCTTTCTGATCTATCTTCCCTTCAGGTTCCTCTTCCCCCGGACTATCATCCAGACGATATGCAAAATATTCTATGTCATCTGTACGCTGGTCCGCGCGCTTTCCCGCAGATCCCTGGCGTCTTCTCTTATCATTCGTACCGCCCATATAGTATCCATTTCCTTTCTCTAAACAATATCTAGTAAACATTATAATACGTCCCTTTCTAAAAGTACAGTATAAAATAAGCATTGCCACTTTTTTTAACTTCTTATATAATAGTGACAAAAGTTTGTAATATTTTTGTCACGAAAGGAGTTTTACTATATGGCTGGTTCCTATTTTGGAAATTCATTCCGCATCACAACCTGGGGAGAATCTCACGGTCCGGCGATCGGCGTCGTGATCGATGGATGCCCTGCCGGACTTACACTTTCTGCAAAGGAGATCCAGTGTTTTCTTGACCGCAGAAGACCTGGACAGAGCCGCTACACAACACAGAGACAAGAATCCGATCAAGTCGAGATTTTGTCCGGCATCTTTGAAGGAAAGACTACTGGGACCCCGATCTCACTGATCGTCCGCAACCAGGATCAGCGCTCCAGAGATTATGGAAACATCGCTTCCTGCTACCGCCCCGGACACGCTGACTTTACGTTCGACAGCAAATATGGATTCCGGGATTATCGCGGAGGAGGACGCTCCTCCGGCAGAGAGACGATCGGCCGGGTCGCTGCCGGGGCTATCGCATCGAAGCTGCTCTCCGAAATGGGGATCACAGTCACTGCCTATGCCAGTTCGATCGGTCCCGTCACAGTCCCGACAGCAGAATACCGCATGACGGAGATCATGGAAAATGCTCTGTATATGCCTAATAATACATATGCCAGTCAGGCAGAAATATACTTAAAAGACTGTATTGAGCATCAGGATTCTGCGGGAGGGATCATCGAATGCACGGTGCACGGAATACCCGCCGGGATCGGAGAACCGGTCTTTGAAAAACTGGATGCCTGTCTTGCAAAAGCCATTATGTCAATCGGAGCAGTCAAAGGCGTGGAGATCGGAGATGGATTTCATGCCGCCGCTTCCCGGGGCAGCATCAACAACGATGGATTCACCTGCGAAAACGGTACTGTCTCAAAGATCACCAATCATTCCGGCGGGATCCTCGGTGGAATGAGTGATGGATCAGACATTCTTCTGCGCGCCGCAGTAAAGCCGACCCCTTCGATCTCACAGCCGCAGCAGACTGTGACAACTGCTTCTGAAAATATAGAGCTTTCCATTCACGGACGCCATGACCCGATCATTGTGCCGCGCGCAGTTGTTGTCGTAGAGTCAATGGTCGCACTGACACTGACCGACCTTCTTTTTGCCAATATGAGCGCAAGGCTGGATAAGATTCTTTCCTTTTATGAGAGATGATCTGCCTGTCACTGGCTGATCATCTTCCCCTCTCTTTTACAACCGTACCGCAATATCAAGATGCCCTGAGGGGAGCAATTACTTCCTGATCTTAAAATACAGTTATATGTTATACCGGATATTTTGTGGTACGAGTTGTGATACACGTCACTTTTCCGTCAGAAACCCCGCTTTCTTTCTACGATACAAAAAACTCTTTACATTTCTTTTTATTTTTTCTTAATATTTCTTAAAAACCATCAACACATGCATCCCCGCTCCTTCTGCTGCAGAAACTTTCCCGATTTTTCAATTGACTATTATCTGAAATAGAGTATAATAATATAGGCACATTTGTTTAGAAATAGTAAACTTTTTGTTTATTTATAATAGCATTTCAGAACAGAAAGGATGTCTGAACCAATGAAGATAGGAAATAAGCTAAAAGAGCTGCGCATCGAAAAAGGCTTGACGCAGGAGGAACTCGCAGACCGCGCGGAACTCTCAAAGGGATTTATCTCCCAGATCGAACGGGATCTCACTTCTCCTTCGATCGCCACACTGGTCGATCTGCTGCAATGTCTCGGGACAACCCTGAAGGATTTCTTCTCCGAAGACTCTGAGGAACAGATTGTATTTCCAGAAGAAGACTTTTTCGAAAAAAATGACCCGGAACTGCACAACACAATCGAATGGATCATTCCCAACGCGCAGAAAAATATGATGGAACCGATCCGCGTCACGCTGCTGCCGGGCGGCTCTACCTACCCGGACCGTCCCCACGAAGGCGAAGAGTTTGGATATGTCCTCCAGGGGGTGATCCACATCCACCTTGGACAGAAAGTGTGCACCGCAAAAAAGGGGGAATCCTTCTATTTTACTCCAAACTGCGAGCATTCGATCCGCGCGGACAAAAAAACCGGAGCAAAATTTATCTGGGTCAGCACACCGCCCAGTTTTTAATGTGTTATCTCATTGCAATGTACGAAGCACGTATTGTATTTCATAGAATGAAGGAGGAGTGAGCATATGGCTAACAAATTAATCGATATCGTAAATGTATCAAAATCTTATGGAGACAACCTCGTCCTGGATGAACTGAATCTGTATATCCGGGAAAATGAATTTCTCACACTGCTCGGACCGAGCGGATGCGGGAAGACAACTCTGCTCCGGATCCTCGGCGGATTTGAGAGCTGTGATTCCGGACATATTATTTTTGATGGAAAGAACATCAATAATGTCCCTCCAAACAAGCGGCAGTTAAACACCGTCTTCCAGAAATATGCCCTATTTTCCCATATGTCCATCGCAGAAAATATTGCATTTGGACTGAAGATCAAAGGAAAATCAAAAGCATATATCAATGACAAGATCCGCTACGCGCTAAAACTTGTCAACCTGGATGGATATGAGAACCGTACGCCGGACTCTCTGAGCGGAGGTCAGCAGCAGCGGATCGCCATCGCCCGCGCGATTGTCAATGAACCGAAGGTACTCCTTCTCGATGAACCTCTGGGCGCTCTCGACCTGAAATTAAGACAGGACATGCAGTACGAGCTGATCCGCCTGAAAAATGAACTTGGCATCACCTTTATCTATGTCACACACGATCAGGAAGAGGCGCTTACGATGTCCGACACGATCGTTGTCATGAATCAGGGATATATCCAGCAGATCGGAACACCGGAAGACATTTACAATGAGCCGGAAAATGCATTTGTCGCTGACTTCATCGGAGAAAGCAATATTCTTCCGGCAGTCATGGTCGAAGATAAGCTGGTCAAGATCCTCGGCGTCAATTTCCCATGCGTCGATGTGGGATTTGGAAAGAACAAACCGGTAGACGCCGTGATCCGCCCGGAAGATATCGATCTTGTAAAACCGGAGGAAGGGATCCTTGAGGGAGTCGTGACACACCTGATCTTCAAAGGAGTCCACTATGAGATGGAAGTCTCCGCCAATAATTTCGACTGGCTTGTACACAGCACAGATATGGTTCCGGTCGGCACGACGGTCGGCATCAAGGTAGATCCATTTGATATCCAGATCATGAAGAAGCCAGAATCTGAAGATGAGGAGGCGGCTGCAGTTGAAGAGTAAAAAATTACTTGCCGGTCCATATCTGTTCTGGTCCGTTTCCTTTATCATCATCCCGCTTCTGATGATCCTCTACTATGGTCTGACAGATCCGGATGGTGCTTTTACCTTTGCAAACCTTGCGAAGATCACAACACCGGAGAACTTAAAGGCGCTCGGACTTGCGCTTCTTCTCTCCCTTGTCAGTACGCTGATCTGCCTTGTCATGGCATATCCGCTGGCGATGATCCTCGCCTCAAAAGATGTCAATCAGACAAGTTTTATCGTACTGATCTTCATCCTTCCAATGTGGATGAACTTTCTGCTCCGCACACTTGCATGGCAGACTTTGCTGGAAAAAAACGGTGTGATCAACAGCATTTTGTCTTTTTTCCATCTGCCGGAGCTTGCAATCATCAACACACCGTACGCGATCATTCTTGGAATGGTCTATAATTTCCTGCCGTTTATGGTGCTGCCGATCTACAACGTGCTTGTAAAGATTGACAAAGACGTCATCAACGCCGCAAGAGATCTGGGCGCAAACAGCCGGCAGACATTTTTCAAGATCATCCTGCCGCTGACCGTTCCAGGAATCATCAGCGGAATCACGATGGTATTTGTCCCGGCGCTGACAACCTTTGTCATCTCCGACCTGCTTGGAGGAAGTAAGATCCTTCTGATCGGAAATGTCATCGAACAGGAATTTAAACAGGGAAGCAACTGGCATGTAGGTTCCGGTCTCTCCCTTGTATTGATGATCTTCATTATCCTCAGTATGGCTCTCATCGCCAAATATGATAAAGACGGGGAGGGAACTGCATTTTGATCAAAAATATATTACAGAAAATTTATCTGGGGCTGATCTTCATCTTACTGTATGCCCCGATCATCACACTTGTCGTACTGTCTTTCAACGACTCAAAGACACGGGCAAAGTGGGGCGGATTTACCGGGAAGTGGTACGTTGCCCTTTTTCAGAATGAGCAGATCATGAACGCACTCTACACAACGCTGATCATCGCGCTTCTGTCTGCGCTGATCGCCACACTGATCGGAACAGCCGCTGCGATCGGCATCCAGGCTATGAGAAAAAGGATCCGCACAACAATGATGGCGATCACAAACATTCCGATGTTAAATGCCGATATCGTGACCGGAATCTCCCTGATGCTTTTGTTCATCGCATTCCGGTTCTCGCTTGGATTTTCAAGCATCCTGATCGCACATATCACATTTAACATTCCGTATGTGATTTTAAGCGTCATGCCAAAATTAAAGCAGACAAACCGGCGTACCTACGAGGCGGCATTAGATCTCGGTGCCTCCCCGGTCTACGCATTTTTCAAGGTCGTATTTCCGGATATCCTGCCGGGCGTTTTCTCCGGATTTCTGCTCGCTTTTACGATGTCGCTTGATGATTTTGTCATCACGCACTTTACAAAAGGACCAGGCGTTGACACCTTATCTACGAAGATTTACAGCGAGGTTCGAAAAGGGATCAAGCCGGAGATGTACGCACTTTCCACGCTGCTGTTTGTATCCGTGCTGATCTTACTGATCCTGATCAACATATCTCCTTCTTCCAAAGAAGGCACAAAGAAAAAATACGTCAGCAAAAAGAGTAAAGCGGCACGCTTTGTATTCCGGAGACTTGTCCCGGCAGTCATGGCAGTTGTAATCATCGCCGGAGGATTTTTCTACGGTTCCAAACAGTCTGTCACCGGAGATAATCAGGTGATCGTTTACAACTGGGGTGAATATCTCGACCCGGAAGTAATTGAAATGTTTGAAGAAGAGACTGGCATCTCCGTTGTGTACGAAGAATATGAGACGAATGAGATCATGTATCCAAAAGTACAGTCCGGCGCCATCGCCTACGATGTTGTATGCCCGTCTGACTATATGATCCAGCGTATGATCGAAAATGACCTGCTTGCCGAGATCAACTTTGATCATATCCCAAATATCAAAAATATCGGCACACAATATATGGAACAATCCCGCCAGTTTGACGCGGAAAATAAATATTCTGTCCCATATTGCTGGGGAACGGTCGGAATCCTCTACAACAAAAAGATGGTAGACGAACCGATTGACAGCTGGTCTGTCCTCTGGGATGAAAAGTATAAAGACAACATCTTAATGCAGGACAGTGTCCGCGACGCCTTTGCAGTCGCATTAAAGTACCTCGGATATTCGTTAAATTCTACCGACCGGGATGAACTGGAAGCTGCAAAAGAGCTGCTGATCGAACAGAAACCGCTTGTGCAGGCCTATGTCATCGACCAGGTGCGTGATAAAATGATCGGAAATGAGGCCGCGATCGGTGTGATTTACTCCGGTGAGGCGATCTACACGCAGCTGGAAAATCCGGATCTGGAATATGTGATCCCAAAAGAAGGTTCCAACGTCTGGATCGACTCCTGGGTCATCCCAAAAAATGCAAAGCACAAAGAAAATGCAGAGGCATTTATCAACTTCCTCTGCCGCCCGGACATTGCAAAAATGAACTTTGATTACATCACTTACTCGACGCCAAATGTGGAGGGAAGAAAACTGATCGAAGATCCTGCGATCCGGAATAGTACCATCGCATTCCCGGATGCCTCTGAACTGGAACGCTGTGAGACGTTCCAGTTCCTCGGGGACGAAAACGATGCGCTCTACAACGAATTATGGAGGGAGATTAAATCAAACTGATGAGACGGACATTGACCTACACGATCCACCCCGGGCTGGCAGGCATGACGATCCATTCTTTCTTAAAACAGCAACAGTATTCCAGTCAGGTGATCACGCACTTAAAGCGTACACCTGACGGGATCTGCCGAAACGGAGTCTGGGCGCGGGTGCACGAAGTGCTGCAAAGCGGCGATATCCTTACGATTTCAATTGTCGAAGAAACATCCTCCGAACACATCGTTCCCGCGCCGCTTCCATTTCCGATCGTATACGAAGACGAAGATCTGCTTGTCATCAACAAGCCGGCAGGGATGCCGATCCACCCTTCGCAGGGAAATTATGACAATACACTGGCTAACGCTGCCGCCCATTACTTTGCTGTCCGGAAGATTCCATTTACATACCGCTGCATCAACCGCTTAGACCGCGATACGACCGGACTGCTGATCATCGCCAAACACATGTACAGCGCCTCTCTTCTCTCCAATATGGTTGCCAGAAGAGAGATCCACCGGGAATACCTTGCCATTGCTGCTGGTCTTGTAGAAGAATCCGGAACGATCACTGCGCCAATCGGAAGGATCGACGGATCTACGATTGAACGCGGGGTTGATTTTGTGCATGGCGATTCTGCCTGCACGCATTACAGACGGCTCGCCTTCCAAAACGGATATTCCCTTGTCTCCTTGCAGCTGGAAACCGGGCGTACCCACCAGATCCGGGTGCATATGAAATATATCGGTCATCCACTTCCGGGTGATTTTCTCTACAATCCGGAGGATACCTGCATCGGCCGCCAGGCGCTGCATTCTTACAGACTCTCCTTCGTCCATCCGATCAGCAAAAAGCCGCTCACCTTCACGGCTACGCTTCCGGAAGATATGCGGGCAGTCTTTCCGTCGGAGGAACTTTGTTTCCTTTAAACCTCTGACAAAAACAGAACTAAAAAAGAGCGGAACGCAAACGATTCTGATCCGGAAATCATTTCTTTTGCGTTTCGCTCTTTTTCTAAAACTATTTTTACACGTTTCAAACCGTTTTCACACGTTTCCAATACTTTTATCAGGTGGAAAGATCGTCTGTCGTCAGAAAATCAACTTCCTGCCTGGTCCACTCCTGCTTTTCTTCACTCTTGTTGTATGTCCAGACATTGACGCTGACCCCTCTGTCTTTTGCATATGCCATCACATCCCCGCTGATCCTTGCTGCCGAAATCCCACTGTGCGAAAGTTCTGCCACCTGGTCGACCGCTTCCTGCGTGCCTTCCTCCACAAGATATTTCACGCGGATCACCTCGGAACATTCCCGGATCTTTTTTAACTGGTCAAGATTTCCGCTCAGACAGACAACAGATTCTTCCATACCAAACTCCTGAATCTTCTGGATCAGTGGAACTACATCCTCCACGGCCGTAAATTTCAGATCTAACACTGCATTTGACCCGCTCTGCTGGCATACTTCAAGAAATTCTTCCATCGTCGGTACGCCCGCATACGGATATGCCCAGCTGTTGCTTCCGCTGTCTACCGTCAGCATCTGGATTTCTCCCAATGTCATCTCTGCGATCGTTCCGCTCCCGTCTGTCATCCGGTCCACTGTTGGATCGTGCATGCAGATAAAGGCTCCATCTGCTGTTTTGTGGATGTCAGCCTCAATCCCCCACACCCCGCTCTGCGCTGCCAGTTCATAGGCGGGAAGTGTGTTCTCAGGCGCTTCTGAGCTGTACCCGCGGTGGGCGATCACCTTTGTCCCGCTGTTTTTTACCGCCAGCTGGGTCGTCTCTGCAAGCGCCTGCTCCATCTTTCCGCCGAGCAGAGGCTTCGCCTCCCGGACTGTCGTCTCCGGGATCAGCCGTGTTTTCAGATCCAGCGTGTAACTTCTGCTGTACAGGAGGACACCCGCCGCAGCACAAAACAAGACACCTGTCATACATCCGAGAAGGATCTTCTGCCTCCGCACCTGCCTGCGCCGCAGCGCCTTCATTCTTCTGAGCTTCTGCTCTCTTACTGTATACTCTGACATGTCCGTCACCTGTTATACCTGAAAGCATCCGCCGCCGATAAATTCCCGCAGGAGAGAATTTTTCGGGATATTCTCACTTCCGACGCCTACAAAATATTCGAGGAATTTCAGAAGTCGTTTTGCCTCTGTATACTCTTCACAGTCTTTGTCAATCCCAAATAAGATTGGCTCCGCGTACTGTTTCAGCACCGCCAGTTCATAGATCAGTGCAGAGTTAAACATCACATCTGCGTCTTCCTGGTAAGGGAAAATATTTTCCTCCTCCCCGCGTCTGACAGACGGCCACATCCGGATCGTCTGCTGCGCCGAAGTTCCTCTTGTCCTTGCGTCCCGCACAAGTCTGCGGATCAGGCGCCCGTCTGTCGTCGGGATCCGGTTATGTTCATCGATATTTAACTGGGTCAGTGCGCTGATATAGATCTTGAATTTATTTTCTGCTGCCAGCTGATAAGTCATCGCATCATTCAGACAGTGGATCCCCTCGATCACAAGCACATCATTCTTTCCAAGCTTCTTCGGCTTTGAAGTGTATTCCCGCTTTCCAGTCTTGAAATTGAAGGTCGGAAGCTGCACTTCTTTTCCTGCAAGAAGATCGGTCATATCCTGGTTAAATTTCTCGAGGTCGATTGCCTCAAGACATTCAAAATTATAATTGCCGTTCTCATCTTTCGGCGTCAGTTCCCGGTCAACGAAATAATTGTCTACCGCGATCGGATGCGGTACCAGCCCATTGACTCTGAGCTGCACAGACAGTCTGTGGGAAAAGGTTGTCTTTCCTGAAGAAGACGGACCTGCGATCAAAATAAACCGAAGCTCCGGTCTTGCCGCGATCTGTGCTGCGATCGAAGCGATCTTGCTCTCCTGAAGCGCCTCCTGCACGAGCATCTCCTCGAGGATATCTCCCTTCGTAATAATGTCATTCAGTTCTCCGACCGTCTCAATGCCCTGCATATCTCCCCATCTTGTCGACTCTTTTAACACCTCAAACAATTTATTCTGCGGTGCAAATGGAGGGACTACTTTCGGCGCCTGCGCCACCGGCATCTGGATGACAAATCCTTCGTCGTATAAATGCAGTTCAAAATATTTCAGATACTTTGTACTCGGAAGCATATATCCATAATAGTAGTCTTCAAATTCATTCAGACTGTACAGATTGACCTTAGATCCTCTGCGGTATTCAAAAAGCTTCTCTTTGTCCACCATGCCATACTGATGAAAAAGCGCTGTGGCATCCGGCGTCGATACGCTTCTCTTCTGAATCGGCATATCCGCCGCCACCATATCCTGCATGCGGATCGTCACCCGGTTTAAGAAATCCTGATTGACTGCTACATTTCCTTCCACTTTACAATAATAGCCTTTGCTGACGGAGTAAAGGATCCTCACC
>JAPFCT010000046.1 GCA_026169575.1 Faecalimonas sp. | reverse complement strand
TTCATAAACTGTTCATTTAATTTTTCTCTGGCATCTTTTGTACTGTCACTCCAGTCGACGATGTTCAATACGACTTTTTCATCTTCTGGTGTCTTAATTTTTTTAAATTCCGTTTTCTGACCACTGCTTCCCGCTTCCGGACTTACCACCTTCACACCTCCACAGCCAGTCATCCCGATCAATACTCCTGCCAGCAGCACTGCAATTTTCTTTCTCATATGGCATCCCTTTCTTTCCGCTATTCTTTGACCGCCCCTGAAATTCCCTGGATAAAATATTTTTGGAATGTTACAAACAACAACAGCATTGGAAGAATCGTGATGCAGGCTCCCGCCGCGATACTTCCCCACTCCACAATATTTTCTCCCTGAAAAGAATACAGACCGACAGAAAGTGTACGGATCTTCGGCTGATTCACAGACAAAATCAGTGGATACAGGAAAGAATTCCATGTCCAGATCGACTGTGTGATCACAACCGTTCCGATCACCGGCCCCGCAAGCGGAAACATGATCCGGAAAAACACGTCAAATTCACTTGCCCCCTCCAGCACTGCCGATTCTTCCAGCGCCTTTGGAACCGACTGGAAAAATTTGGAAAACAATAAAATAAAAATCACATGTCCTCCGCCGACTTCCGCCAGGATCAGTCCGGTCAGAGAGCTCTCGCAGTGGAGCATCCTGAGAATCTGATAAACCGGTATGGTAAAAAAGATCGTCGGAATTCCCATGGAAATCATCATCACGGTATAAATGATCTTTTTTGCCCGGAACTCAAAACATCCCATAATATATCCCGCAAGCGCCGTAACTGCGAGAATCACAATAACAGAAGCAACCGTCACGATCACAGTATTTAAAAAGTACCGGGAAAACTCTGCCTGCTCCCATGCATTTTGAAAATTTTGAAAGGTAGCATGATTGTCTGCAAACAGTTCCAGAAAGGAATTCGTATTCTTACTGCTGAATGCAATCAGCAACATCAGCAGGAACGGTGCAAGCCAGATCGCCGTACTTACAAATAATAAAATTTTCTTTAACATGCTTCTTTTCCTTCTTTCCACTTCTTTTGAAAGAATCGTATCAATCCACTGCACAAAATCAAAAATACAAGACACATCACAACCGCCGCACTTGCATAACTAAGTCTTGGCGCCCCAAACGAACTGGAAAATGCTGTCCGGTAAATATAAGTCGATATCATATCTGTCGAAAAATACGGTCCTCCGCTCGTCAATGTCTGCACGATATCAAACATTTTCAAGGCATTTAAAAATGCAACCGAAGTAACCGTAAAGATGACCGGCTTCATTGTCGGGATCAAAATGTAACGCACAAATGCCGGTTCACTGGCTCCATCTACCTTCGATGCCTCGATCACCGCCGGAGATACCATCTGAAATCCTGCCATCCAGTAAATAAACAATGTCCCCGTCTCTTTCCACACCGATACAAGGATGATCATCAAAAATGCCCACTTTGGTTCTGTCAGCCATTCGATCTTCTCAAGACCGACACCGCTGATGACCGTATTTACAAATCCATCGTAACTGAAAATGCTTTTCATTAGAATACCAATCGTAGCGGAAGTTGCTACGATTGGCATGATGAATATCAGGCGGGCCATTTTTTTCTTTTTAAATGTATTATACTCTACAAGATAGGCAAGGAAGAACGATACCGTTACCTGAAAAAATGTTCCTGTCACTGCATACAACAGACTGTTTTTCACCGCATTCCAAAACAGCCCGTCCCCCAGAACTTCCGCGTAGTTGCCAAGTCCTACAAAATTTGCTGTTTTTGTGATCCCATTCCAGTTCAGTAAAGAATAAAACAGATTCAGGATCAATGGATACAGCTGAAATACAGCGTAAAGAACAAGCAGCGGCAGCAAAAATGTTACAATGATTTTTTTATGGTCTCTTTTCATACTCGTCCACCTTATCCGAAAAGGGCTTGCGTCCTTTTACAGCTTGAATCCCGCATAGTTTTTCGCCACTTCAATGACACGGTATACATCCAGATTTTGCTGGAATGCCATTTCATTTCTGCGGATGAAATCAAGCACATCTCTCCACACGCGCTGTGCTTCTGTATGTTTTCCTGCGCTGATCAGGCGAAGTGCCTCTGCCATCTTTGTCACATACTCTCTGTGGTATCCCAACTGTTTCCACTCCCGCTTTTGCAGTCCTTCGCTCTCTGCTGTATGAACCTCGATCACAGAAAGCATCTCTTCTGCCAGATTGACGCACACTTCATATCTTGCTGAGAGTACCGGATTTAATCTCTCCCCGATCGCATTGAAGTAATCGCAGGAAGAATATGCGGAAAGATTTTCCAGATAAGCAGTTACTTCTTTCCAGTTCTCTCCGTACATGCTGCTGAAATATTCCTCTTTCAGTTCTTCATAATCGCGTGTGTTATTCCAGAGCATCTGTCCCATGACATAATTCGGGAAGTTATGTGGGAATCCTGCGCGGAGTTCCTGGCAGCTGATGTAACCGTTCAACTGTAAATTTTTCAGGAAATGGATATCCCGGTAGATTACATGACTGATCTTCATATATCCGAGATCTCCATAGTGCGCTCTTCCAAGTGGATAATCGTATACAAAGCTGTCTCCGTCAAACATCTTCTTCCATGCAAAGAGGTAAGAAAGATTCTCTTCCAGTGAATTTGGAAGCACAATCTGATTTCTCACATACGCTTTCGGCTCCGGAATGTCTGACTCGTAATCCACGTCTTCATAACTCATCTCAAACGTACGCGTGATCGGCGCAAACATCATTGTGAAACGCTCCGGATTTTTGATTTTTTCTTTCTCCGGGGCAAATAAAAGTTCATGGTACAGCAGGAAACAGATCTTTGTATCCAGTCCTTCCGCTGTCAGCGCCTCATCCAGCTGATTTAAAATGCGGATATACTGATCGGACGGAAGATCTTTTTGACACTGCTCACACTCACAGATATTATTTCTTGCATCAGAAAGCCATACATGAAGGTAATCTACATCTCTTCTTTCTTTTGCATAGTTTACGATCAGCTCTACCATCTTATTTCCGACTTCTGGATTGGCAAAGTCAAGACTTGTCAAAATCGGCGCTGTGCCAAACAGCTCTCTTTTTCCATTTAATTCTGCCACAAGATGTTTTTTCTCTTCCGGAAGTGTGAGACCTGACTCCCATCCATACTTGGAAGAATATCCGAGTACTTCCCCGGTCCATCCATGTCCTACACGGTGATGCACGATGCCTCTGAGTTTCATCTCCTGATCGATCCTATCGCTCATCTTTTGGGCAATCTCTGTGCTGAACGGTTCTTTTTCTGCATATGGATTAAACTCATGTTCATACCATCTCTTAAAGAACGAGTATGGATTCTCAAACTGGATAAAGAATGTATTCATTCCAATCTTCGGAAGCCAGTCAATGAAATCCTTCAGATTTTCATAGGAATCTGCTCCTTCAATGCAGACTCCTCTGTGCCGGAAACTTGCTGTCTCCTCAATCGAAATCTCCTTCTCTTCCCAGTCTTTCTGCGAAAGAACTTTAAAAAATTCATTCGTTCTGCCCGGGCGGAGATATCTTACACCAAATTCATGGAAAAGCCGATAGGCCGCAATCAGCACTCCCACCTGGGAATCTGCCTGGATCGTTCCTTTTCCCCCGTGGAGTTCGATACAGATATGGTCCATATCTGTATCTTCTTTTTCCACGATCACTTTCAGATCCGCATCCGCCTCGGATGCTTTTTCTGCCTGCATCTGAAATACTGTCTCAAAATAATGCTGCAGTTCTGCATGCAGAAATTCCTGCTCCTCTGTCTGATACCAAATTTTTATATTCATTAGTTTGCACCTTCTTTTTCTTTTAATAAGTTTCTTTTATCTGCCGCTTTAAAGAACGGATAATAGATCACAAAAGAAACAATTACGAGTACGATCTGCAATACCGCGCCTCTCCAGCTTCCTGTTGCCAGAAATCCTCCGATGACCGGCGGCGTTGTCCACGGCAGTGTCACACCTGTTGTATAAGGAACAAGATTTGTCAGCATTGCCACATATGTAATGATCGCGTTGATCACCGGTGTCAGTACAAACGGGATCAGCATGATCGGGTTTAATACTGTCGGGAAGGTAAATAAAATTGCTGTGTTAATGTTAAATAATGCCGGGATACCGGATACTTTTCCGAGTGTCTTATATTCTTTACTCTTGCTGAAAAACATCAGGCAAAGCGCCAAACCGATTGTCGCACCGCCTCCTCCGATGTATACGAACAGATCCATAAACGGCGCTGTGACAATATTCGGAAGAGCCTCTCCTGCTGCCTGCGCGATACGGTTTGCATCTGCATACTGGATCCAGAGTGGGTTCATAACCGCTCCGACTACCTGTCCGCCGTTGACACCACAGAACCAGAATAAAGAGTTCAATAATACTGCAACGAACGTTCCAGGCAATGTACTTGCGATCAGACCTAACGGCTTTCCGACAATAACGGAAAGAATCGCATTTAAGCTTCCAAGTCCGGTTGCCTCAATGACTTTTAATACCACTGCAAAAAATGTTAAGATCACGATTCCCGGGATCAGTGCGGAAAAAGATTTGCTCACGACATCCGGAACGCCTGCCGGCATTTTGATCGCAATATTCTTCTGGATAAACCAGCGGTAAATTTCTGCTGAGATCATCGCTACAACGATTGCTGCAAAGATCCCCTTTCCACCTAACATTCCGTAAGGAATCCCAAGTGCTCCGTCTTCTGCTGCCATCGGCGGTGTCATCAGAAGAAATGCTCCCAGAGAGATCACACCTGCTGACGGGCCGTCCGTTCCATAAGATTCTGACAGACGGTACGCAATTCCAAATGCTGTCACAAGCGCCATCAGACCAAACGAGTTATTTGCCATTGTGTTTAAAAGAACATCCAGATTCCAGTGTGTCTGAAGCCATGTTGTCCATGCCTGCAATGGGAAATCTTTTATCAAAACAAAAAATGAACCCAGTAATACTAATGGCATCGCCATCATAATTCCTTCTCTCAGAGCTTTTAAATGTCTCTGTTTTCCAATCCTTTCTCCCAGAGGGGCGAGTTTTCCCTCTAAAAATGCTAAAATTCGATTCATAGCAACCTCCGTTTTTATTTATTTTTTATAAATATATATTATACCATTCGACGACGTTTGTAAAGTTTTATTTTATTTTTTATAAATAAAAGTTTCTTTTTGTCTAATTTACCGCCAAATTTAGACAGAAATCCATCTCATCTCCGGGAAGTTCTGTTGATTTTTTATGGAAAAAATTCTCCCTGCGTGATAAAATAAAGGAAAATCACATCG
>JAPFCT010000118.1 GCA_026169575.1 Faecalimonas sp. | reverse complement strand
TCTTATCTCCTCTCTGTTCTGTTGTTTCTGTATTTATCATAGCAGGGAAATCTCTAAAAATCTTGAAAAGATCCGGGATGTTTTTGGAGATTTTTTAGAGATTTGTATGCTACAATGGACACAGATACGAAAACAAAACCAATAGAAAACCATCTTTGGAGGATTTATTTTATGCGAATTTTATTAGTGGAAGATGACACTTCTCTGTGCAAGGCACTGATGATCCACCTAAGCAGTCAGGGATACGAAACCGATGTCTGCCACAACGGCACGGACGGTCTTTCCTATGCACTTCAGAATACTTACGATGTCATAATCTTAGACCGGATGCTCCCGGAACTGGATGGTCTGACACTTCTGTCTGCCATCCGCAGGAAAAACATTTTCACCCCGGTGATCCTGGCCACCGCCATGGACTCTCTTCAGGATAAGGTCAGCGGTCTGGACTGCGGAGCCGATGACTACCTGACAAAACCCTTTGATGCCGAAGAACTCTTAGCGCGCATCCGCGCACTCACAAGACGTCCGGCGCTTTTCAAAGAATCCCCGCTTCTTTCCTATGGGGATCTGTGCTTCGACCCGGAGAAACTGGAACTGTCCACAAATGAAAAAACTTTATCACTGTCTAAAAAAGAAGGCAGTCTGATCGAATATCTGATCAAAAACAAGGAGCAGAACCTCCGCCGCAGTCTGATTCTCTCCTATGTCTGGGGCGCTGATGCGGAAGTAGAAGAAGGGAATCTGGACAACTATATTTATTTTCTGAGGCGGAGACTGCGCGCCTTAAAAAGCCGTGTGCAGATCAAAACGATCCATGGAGTCGGTTACCGCCTTGAAGAATTGCAGGAGGAAGCCTGATGTTCCGGACTCTGCAGAAAAAACTGACATTTTTATATACCCTGACAACCGGAACCATTCTCACTGTGATCCTGATCGTCTGCTTCTTCTATATGAAGACTTCAGTGGAATCCAGATACCAGTCCCAGTTTTCCGACTTGTTTTTCACTATTTCCAACCGGTTCCGGACAGAGACGTTTTTCACTGACTCCTGGCTGTCCCAGATGGAACTGGATAACAATCTGCTGATCCGGATCGAGGAAAATGGCGTAGCCTTGCATTTCCCGGGAGCTTTCCCTGCTGAGACAGACCGGGATCGCCTCTTTGAAATAGCAAAAAAAGAGGCGGCAGCTGACGGAGTCACCTTACAGGCAGCCACGTCTCTCTCCCCTCTGCAGTCGTCTGTCTTTCAGATAAAAGGAGCGCATAACGATACTTATCTCGGCATGTATCTGATCGAAACCACTGTGTTCCATCATAAATCCCTGCTTGTCCTGCAAGATGTGACCTCCTTATCCCATCAGCTGATCTGGCAGATCTTTTTCTTTCTGCTCGCTGATCTGGCAGGTATCTTCTTTCTCTACCTCGCAAGCTGGCACACAGTCGGGAAAACACTGTTTCCACTAAAAGAAAATCAGAAAAAACAGGCTGAATTTATCGCTGCTGCCTCCCATGAGCTGCGCTCTCCGCTGGCAGTCATTCAGGCAAGCGCCTCTGCGGCGCGGACTTCCCCGGAAACGGCAGGACAGATGCTTTCCAACATCGAAAAAGAATGTTCCCGCATGGGAAACCTGATCAAAGACCTCCTTGTGCTCGCAGCCTCAGACTCAAAAAAGTGGCAGCTGACTCTCGGAAATCACGACAGTGACACCTTACTGCTGGACGTATACGAAACATTTGAACCCGTCTGCCGCAGCAAGGGCATAGAACTGCATCTGACACTGCCGGATATGGAACTGCCGCGGATCCACTGTGACAAAAACCGTGTGATACAGATTCTTACCATCCTTTTAGACAATGCCGTCACCTACACGCCCTCTGGCGGAACCATTGATCTCAGAGTTTTTAGGAAGAAACGGAAAGTCTGCTATGTAGTCACCGACCACGGAAAAGGAATTCCGGATGAGGAAAAAGAACAGATCTTCGACCGTTTCTACCAGAGTGACCGCGCAAGAAAAGAAAAAGAACACTTCGGTCTCGGACTTTCTATCGCAAGAGAACTGACCGAACTGCAGAAAGGAAAACTGACTGTGACAGACACAGAAGGAGGCGGGTGTACCTTCCTGCTGCTGCTTCCCGCCGCCGAAGAATCCTCTGCAGTAAATTCCATTTCCGACAGATAATATCGTATGGAATACATATTAATCCAACGCATCATAAGCCCCCTGCTTTCGTTATGGAAAATGTCAAAAAAGCAGGCACCGGCAGCCTCTGTAAATAATTTATGGAAAATTTAGTGAAAAATTTTGCGTGGAAAATTTTATCTCTTTCGAGTATAAAAT
>JAPFCT010000212.1 GCA_026169575.1 Faecalimonas sp. | reverse complement strand
GGTCAATACCCAGATTTTCCCTTTTAAAATTTTGTGGTCAAATCTTGGAAAAACTGTAATATCACTCCTGCTGAAATAATCCGCATTTCCATAATCACCGTTTTTTATCCTCATTTTTTCCGGCAGCTGTGAAAGCGGTGTGGAGGCATAAATCGTCTGCTCCTGATATCCCACGCGGTAGCTCCACGGTCCTCCCTCCAAATCTGGGATCCGATCTGCCGCTGCGATATCCTCCTTCATTTTGAAAAATTTTACCTGCTTCATTTTTAAAGGCTGTTCAATATTGGGAGCGATCAGATTGTGATACACAAATGAGCTGACTCCCCCTCTGTTCCCCTTTAGATCAAAAATCACATTTTTATAATCAGATACCTGTTTCATATATTCGATAAAAAGGTCCCCTGCCTTCTCTCTCTGCGCATTGTATCCAAACGTAGGTACTGTGATCACTGCTGTATCCTCGTCTATGATTTTGAGTTCCGGCATCGCTTCTGACATCACTTTACCTTGTCGGTTACTTTTATATTGATAATTCTCTTGCGATACTAACACATCCCAGTATTTTAATTTTTGATTTTGTTCGCCCTCAGTAGTCTCCCGGATAATATCTATCTGACCTGCAAGAGTAATCCCGTCTACCAATGTCGCATATGGAGCAAGCAGATCTGCATGCCAGTGTCCCCGACAGATGCCGACAGATTTATCAAAAATCTCCCAGAACTCATAATCACTTTTACTCTCTGCGATCTGACTGCGAAACTCTGCAATGTACTCCTCATATTTCACACCTGCCTCTGAAAAAATATCATCAAGACAATACAATTTCTCCCGAATCGTATTCCAGAAGAAATCAAAATCCTCCAGCTTCTGCTCCCTTGTCAGATTTAATGGCTCACACGGAACGATCGCATTGATATACATCTCCCTCTCCCCGTTACTCATCTGCTCTTTTCCTTCAATTTGTGACCTTTCCTCTTCTGACAAAGGATTCTCAACCCACACTTCCTTGTTCTTCTTTTGAGCATCATTCTCTTCCCTGTACTTCACCGTCTGTTCCTTTTCCCCGGTAGTCTGATTCTCCTGCCTCGCAGGCTGGCACCCGGAAAGCACCAGTCCCATCATCCCGAGACATAAAAATCCTTTTCCTATTTTTCCCTTCATTTTGCTCCCTCCTGAAAGCCTGTATCTGTCCTTTCAAAAACCAGAACTTAAATCAGTTTAAATATATTTTTAATATAATAACACCTTTCCAGAAAAAAAATTATGACATTTTCGGAAAATTTTATTTTCTCCAAAATGTCATAACCCATCTCGAAATCTGTTATTTTTTAGAACCAGATCAGCTTAAGTCCAGGTGATTTTCTTCTGCATACTGTTTCATAAATAAATAATTATGATTATGCTTCATCAATTTAAACCATTGTATTGCATTACGAAAATAAAATATGTAAGTTTTATCTTCCACTTTATCCAGCGCATATGTCACAATTTCCAGCAAGTATCCCATATGCGCTCCTTTCCCTATCTCTAATTCCATTTTCATTTGTTCACCACAAATTTCAACAGCTCTCTGTTCATCTCCCAATTCCGCAGTTCGCCGTGCAATATTTCCTGCAATCAGTTCCCACTCGCGCGATAAAAATGCTCCTGCTACATTTCTTCCCTTCAAATTACTTAAAATATCACTCCAAACTTTCACTCCAGCTTCTACTTCTCCCTTCCAGCAATGATATACTGCAATGAGATTTAAAATCAGAATCTCCCTATGCGTCAACGGATACTTATATATTTCTGAAAATTTACATTCAAGTGTAAGCTTCAAAATTTCATAAAGTTTTGCAATCGCCTCCTCATAAGAGTACTCTTGTTTTTTTACCATAAACATCAGTTTCTTAAGTGCAAAATATTGTTGATTTTCTAGTAATGTCATATCCAGAATATCTTTTAATTTTTCAAATTCTTTCTCGCATTTTCCATATTCTCTCCGGCTTTCTAATTTTGCGATTGTTCTCTCCGCCTGCATCATTTCATACTTCTCAATTGCAAGATCCATCGCAACCCGCTGCCATTCCCGGTTCATTTTTTTCATCAACTGCTGCATCGTTTCATTTCCCGGAGCATTCTTTCCTCGCTCGATCCGCGATAATGTTTCCTGCGTACAGATATCTTCACACAGAGCTTCCTGGGAAAGATGCAACGCGCTTCGTGTACGCCTAATCACATCTGAATCCAGTTCAAAGATTCGGTTGAAACATCGAAAAAGAGGAAACTCTTCATAATGAACCCCATATTCTTTCTGCACCTCGGCAACACTTCTCCTGAATTCCTGATACTCTTTTTCTTCCTGCTCTGACTCACTGTATCGAATCAATATTTCTAATATTTCCACCAGAAGCAAAATCTGACCACTGTCTCTGAGAAGTTCCAATGCCTTTTCTGCTGCCTCCCGTATTTCCTTTTTCGTGAAAATTCCTTGCCGTTCACAAAGTATCACTGCATATGGATATATCCGCACCAGTTCTTCTGTCTCAAATATCCTCTGTTCCATATATTCTAAGATTCTTCCAAGTTCACGGACGGACCTCTCTTCTTCTGTCCCAAGACAGACTTCCCACCGGAACAACAACAGTCTGATTTCATCCGCACTTAGCAAAGTCTCCCGGTTTAACACTAGCTCTTCTTCCATCGTCTGTGCTATCGCTTTTTGTAAATGCGCCAGCACACTGCCTGCCTCTTTCTTCCGGAGCCATGCAATCTGCGCCCGCTCCTGCTCGATGAACTGGGTATGCAATGGCTGATATGCCGCTTTTTTCTTCTCATATTCCTCCAACAGTTCTTCTGCTGCCTCCAGTCTGCGGTATAAGATTTCTCTCTGGATCCGGAACCGCAGTTCGTACAACTGATAAACTGCATTCGGCAAAATATATTCCAGTCGGTCCGTCGCTTTCCCGAGCCGCTCAAACAGCATGTCCAGCAGAAACTGATTTGGAACCCTCTGATTTGACTCAATTCTTGTAAGTTCCGTGACAGAGCATAGCTTTTTAGAAAGCTGTGACTGCGTACAATGTATTTCCCCTCTTAAACTGACAATAACCTCACCGATATGATGTGACATATTTATTCCTCTTCTGTTCGTAATTCTTGCTTGAAAATATCATTTTTACAAATTGGGCAGTGGAACTTTAACCGTTTCTTTTTTCAATTATGTAAGATTGAATACTCTTTTGACAACCATTTTTTTCATAAAATGCTTCCACTTCCGGTTGAGAACCAAAATATAGCATAGTAGGCGTATTTATTTTTGCAAGTTGAAGAAGTTGACTTCCTACTCCCCTTTTTTGATACTCTGGGAGAACAAGTAATTCTGTGATAGTTCCGAAAAAATATCCATCTGAAAGAATACGCAAACACCCTACCAGCATTTTATTATCATAAGCAGTTATATTTAGTGTTCTAGCCAATGCATTTTGTGTCCGTTCCACATCATAATTGCCAGGCCATACTTGATTTACAAATGAAAGAAAATCAGATGCCTTAAGTTGTTTATCATCTACTCTATACTCCATCGTTTACCTCCATCATCACGAATAAGCCCTCCTCAACTTCATTTTTTATCTATTTACTGCTCTGTATCCATCTGCTTTATAAATTCTTTCATTTCCGGGCTGTCTGTTAAGTACGTTGTTTCCTCATCACAACGGATCGACTGGATCATAGCTTTTTGAAGTTTAGACCCAAATGCCTTATCCACTTCCTTTTTCTTTATGTGACGATATAACGGAGAGTGATTGATATCCCATTTTTTTGTAAGCGATTTTAACATAGGAACAAGTATCTTCATAGATTTCATTCTGTTTTTTGTAGCTTCATAAAGCTGGAAATGTGCAACATACGAATTGTATTCCCATAAATCAAATAACTGAGCCGCCTGTTTATCAATATCTGCAATCTCTTCTGCATCTTCCATTCTGTTTTCCTTCATCGCAATCTCCATCAAAGTTATCAGACACGCATGAATTTCATTCGTTGCAGATAATAATTTTTCTTCTGTCATTTGCGCTGCTTTTTCAATTTCTCCTCTTGCAATATACAAATTTGCCTGCAACTGTTTTCTGTCCACCGGACTTTCTTTTGAAAATGTATCCAATATTTCCTGGGCCTGATCATACTCCTCTCTTTCTATCAACTTGGAAATCAAAATGCCTTGTGATTGTTCTCTGATAGTTACATCGCTACGCTTTGCGGCAAGTCTATGCAAACTTTCAATTTCTTCCTGATACTCCTTCTTCACTTTTTTACCCGAAAGCATCAAAGCTCCCTCCAACAGTATTGCAACATTACCAATCAGTAAATCGCAATTTGGAAATTCCTTTATTTTTGCCATTGCCAAAGAATAACCAGCTTCAAATCCCCCTTTATCAACAGCCTCAGACACCTCGTTCATAAAAAGCGCCACTTCTTTCTCTGACAGATTATCCTGAAAAGATAATAATGTATTGAGATCTGTGTCCAAAAGCCTGGCAAGTGCAGGTAATAGTACAATATCCGGATAAGAAACTCCGGTTTCCCATTTACTGACTGCCGGAACTGATACTCCAAGATAGTTTGCTACTTGTTCTTGCGTAAATCCCTTTCTCAAACGCTTTTGACGAATTATTTCATTTATTTTCATAAGAGCATCACCTCGTTTTTTATACTCTTCATTATAATAGATACTCATGGGTATTTTCAATTTACCTGTCATTAACTTTAATTTAAAAAAGTTGACTGGAAATCAAATTTTATATAATACCTTTACCTTCCATCTATTGAGGGTAACGTGTCTGATAATCTAACAGTTATAAATTACTTTCCTCTGTTCCTTTTGAAGCAGGAAATCCCCGACCATTTCATAGAATTGAATTTTCTTTCCCCTTCTGTTTCCACCTCCAATACGAGCTGTAACGTATCTTCCGGTTTTGACTTTTTTATTTCGGGCAAGTATATCTCGGCAGCCCTTTGCTATGTTTTCCATACTCGATTGCTTCCTTTGGGCAGCGGCAAATACAAGCCATGCAATGCGTACATTCTTTTCCCCAATTTGGCTTGCCGTTTACAAGCCGGATATTACTAAGCGGGCAGACCTTTTCACAGAAACCGCAGGATATACAAGCATCTGTCGTATAAAATTTCTTTGCATGCACAAAAAGAGGATAAAACAGGTTGTTTACCATTCCGCTGTTCATTTTATCAATAAGTGTAAGCTTCCGTTCAGGAAAACTTTCACCGGATCTGATATATTTGATTGCCTGATCTATTTTGCTTTCCGCGTTTTCAATGATAGAACTGGCTTTCTCTCTGGTCGGTGTAGAAAACATCGCAATATAATTTTCGGGCATTACAATCTCATAGCACCCCCGATAATTCATTTTTATTTTTGAACAGAGCGACTTAAGATACTTTCCCGCATTACCGATACTGTCGCCACAAGTCATTACGAAGTAAATATTTTTGTTTCCCGCCAATTGTACCTGCTCCAGCCATTTTTCTAATATACGCGGTATTCTCCACGCATAAGTCGGAACAACCACAATCCACGGTGTTTCAGAATGTAACTGTGAATGATCGTCCTCTCTTATTCTTGAGAAAAGATTATAGTCTTCTTCTCCAATTTCTTTCGCGATTCTGGTGGCAACATATTTACTGTTACCGGTTCCAGTAAAATATAGAATCATCGTATTTCCTCCTGACTGATGTGCTGCACATCTTCCTAAACTTCTTTCTTCATCATACAAAAAATCAAAATAAATCACAACTATGTTCGACTTCTGTTTATTATTTTCTATCTGCATTCCACAACCAAAACGGTTCTAAACTTTACCTGAACGCAAAAACTGCCCCACAGATTTTCCCCTATCTGTGGAGCAGCCTTTCGCTTCTCATCAGATGCTCAAAGCAGCATTGCCTTACGCGCATCTGATGAGCAAAGTCTCTTATAAATATTTCTTTAACTCTTCTGCTTTATCCAGTTTCTCCCATGGAAGATCTAAGTCGTTACGTCCAAAGTGTCCGTAAGCTGCTGTCTGCTTGTAGATCGGACGACGAAGATCTAACATTTTGATGATTCCTGCTGGTCTTAAATCAAAGTTTTCACGGATGATCTCTACTAACTTCTCGTTAGAAAGTTTTCCAGTTCCGAATGTATCTACCATGATCGATGTCGGATGAGCCACACCGATCGCATAAGAAAGCTGAATCTCACATTTCTTTGCGATTCCTGCTGCAACGATGTTCTTTGCAACGTAACGTGCTGCGTATGCTGCAGAGCGGTCTACCTTTGTACAGTCTTTTCCAGAGAATGCTCCGCCGCCGTGACGTGCCATTCCACCGTAAGTATCTACGATGATCTTACGTCCTGTCACACCACTGTCTCCGTGTGGTCCGCCGATCACGAATCTTCCGGTCGGGTTGATGAAGAATTTTGTCTGATCATCTACCATTTCCTTTGGAAGTACCGGATCAAATACATATTTTTTAATATCCTCGTGAATCTGTTCCTGCGTCACATCCGGGTCATGCTGTGTAGATAATACAACCGCGTCAAGACGTACCGGAACGCCCTCTTCATTATACTCTACTGTCACCTGGCTCTTACCGTCTGGTCTGAGGTAAGAAAGTGTTCCGTCTTTGCGGACTTTTGTAAGCTGTAATGTCAACTTATGTGCCAGTGCGATCGGATATGGCATCAGTTCTTCTGTCTCATCCGAAGCATATCCGAACATCATTCCCTGATCTCCGGCTCCGATTGCATCGATCTCCTCATCTGACATTTTGTTTTCTTTTGCTTCTAATGCTTTGTCCACACCCATTGCAATATCAGAGGACTGCTCATCGATTGCTGTGATCACACCACAAGTATGTGCATCGAATCCGTATTTTCCTCTGTTGTATCCGATCTGATCTACCGTATCTCTGACGATCTTCTGAATGTCTACATAGGCATTTGTTGTGATCTCACCCATAACAAGCACAAGTCCTGTTGTGATCGCTGTCTCACATGCCACACGACTCATCGGATCCTGCTCCATCAGCGCATCTAACACCGCATCTGAAATCTGGTCACAGATCTTATCCGGATGACCTTCGGTTACTGATTCTGAAGTAAATAATAATTTTTCCATTCGTACGTTCCTTTCTTTTTTCTCTTTCTCTCGCGCCGGGCTTTTTTGTTTTCCTCTGCCAAAAGCTATTATTCCAGACTCTCTGATACTAAAAACAGCAGCCCGACAACATTCGGACTGCTTTATACTCATAAATCAATCCTCTTATTGTTCGATTGCTCGCTCAGGCTGGCACCTTCCGTTCACGGGGTTGCCGCAGCTTCACAGATCCTTTGTATCTCCACTGCTCTGAATAAGAGAAAGTTTCTATTATTCTGTTATTGTTACGTTAGAAATCGTGACACTGATAGGCAGGAGCGGCAAGGGTGGTTCTGAGAAATTCCCAAAGGGTTTCCTCCGTCCTTTTATGAAAACCGGTTTTTATCTAATTGGAAATTAACTGTATGCGTCGGATAGC
>JAPFCT010000125.1 GCA_026169575.1 Faecalimonas sp. | reverse complement strand
TTACATATACTTCACGGATATGCATGTCAAACCCTTCAGGGCGCCCAAGCAATGTAGCATCATCGGAAAGAGAATACTGATTTTTCGCCATGCATACCGGAAGATTTCCAAATCCCATCTGTTCGATCTTGGCAAGCTGCTTTTCTGCCGCCGGGGCATATTCCACACCTTTTGCGCCATAGATTTCTTTTGAAATTGTCTCGATCTTTTCTTTAAGTGTCAGTTC
Organism: Faecalimonas sp.; assembly: GCA_026169575.1. The sequence continues at coordinate 1,074 of JAPFCT010000125.1, read as the reverse complement.
ATCAGCGTATAACGGTGCAAAATGGCTCTCCTTTGTCTCCAGTGTCTGAAGTACTTTTTCAGCCAGTTCAATTCCGCCTTCTCCTCCGTTCTCCCATACTTTGGACAGCGCAAATTCACATCCTCTTTCCTCACAGAACTTCTGAATAAATGCATTTTCTGCATCGGTATCTGTCACGAATGAATTCAGTGTGACAATCACAGGAACATGATATTTCTGAATATTTTCAATATGTTTTTCAAGATTTACGATTCCCTTTTTCAGTGCTTCCAGATTTTCTTCTGCCAGAGCATTTTTCGGAACTCCGCCATTGTATTTTAATGCGCGGACAGTTGCAACGATCACAACTGCGTCCGGAGCCAGATGGCTGCTGCGGCATTTGATATCAAAGAATTTCTCTGCGCCAAGATCTGCGCCAAATCCGGCCTCTGTGATCGCAATATCTCCAAGCTTCAATGCCATCTTTGTGGCGCGTACACTGTTGCATCCATGTGCGATGTTTGCAAACGGTCCGCCATGCACGATCGCAGGCGTATGTTCCAGTGTCTGGATCAGGTTTGGTTTCATCGCATCTTTTAAAAGAGCAGTCATTGCACCCGTTGCCTGAAGCATATCAGCAGTAACCGGATTGCCTGAAAAATCATATGCAACAATGATCTTTCCAAGACGTTCTTTTAAATCCTGAAGGTTATCTGCCAGACAGAGAACTGCCATGATCTCTGAGGCAACTGTGATAACAAAATGGTCTTCCCGCACCATTCCATCCATTTTGCTTCCAAGTCCAACTACGATATTTCTGAGAGAGCGGTCATTCATATCCAGACATCTCTTCCAGACAACCTGTCTTGGATCGATCTGCAGCGCATTTCCCTGCTGGATATGATTATCAAGCATTGCTGCAAGCAGGTTGTTGGCAGAAGTGATCGCGTGAAAATCACCGGTAAAATGCAGATTTAAATCTTCCATCGGTACGACCTGGGCATAGCCGCCGCCCGCTGCTCCGCCCTTGATACCAAAGCAGGGGCCAAGAGACGGCTCTCTTAATGCAATGACAGCCTTTTTCCCCATCTGTCC
>JAPFCT010000089.1 GCA_026169575.1 Faecalimonas sp. | reverse complement strand
TGCATTTCCTTCTACAAACGGATACTCCTTCATCAGGCTGTCCATGACCGGTGTCTTTGCCTCACACACTGCATTGGCTTCGCACTTTTCATTCAGTCCGTATCCGTCAAGAATCATTAAAACCGTAGGTTTCTTACTCATATAGCAAATCTCCTTTATGTTAAAAAAATGTCGTAATTTCTACGAAGTTTATTTTACATGATTTTTTCTCCCGTTGCAAGACTCAAATATGCATTCGGCGGCGCACTTCCTCTCGCAGTCTTGAAATCCGCATGACTGTGATCAGGGATACTGTGATGATCGCCGCACAGACAACGACTGCCGCAGACCATGTCAGGCAGAACTTTTCATCAAGATAATGGCAGACGCTCAGATCGATCCCTGCACAGAACACTGCCGTTTCGATCACGACAACCATTGCCGTAAATAAAATCGATCTGCTGATGTGCTGGTAAATATAAAGAAGCACTGCCACAAGAGCCGTTCCGAGGAGGATGACCGGCACTGCGATCTGTACATACCAGTCCATCCCGTGATTTACCCACGCCACAAGCGCCAGATATAGCAGAACCGCAGATCCATCGATCAGTACCATAAAGATATACGGAAGCTTCTGATATACCATGATCGGAATGGAAAACACCAGAAAGACAAGACATGCCCCGATCACATACAAGGACCACAAGCTTCCCTTATATACAAATAAATTTAAAAGCCCACAGCCCGCAGCGGTACTTCCAAAAAGTACGATCAAAAGAATCGCAAGATCCGTTCGCTTTACTTTCTCCACAGTTCCCCGCTCCGACGGATATGGCGGAACTTTTTTCTCTGTTTTTTCTTCCTGCGGATGATAGACCGGAGTATTGCAAAGCGGACACTTTGTCAGTGTCTCCTCCAGTTTCACCCCACAATTTACACAATAAGCCATCTCACACCTCTAATCCCGGTTGCTCTGGATCGTCACAGCAACGCCTTCTTCTACCAGTTTTCTGAAAAATACCCTTTCAATGTCATTTTCAACAATGCTGCTCGCAAAATTAATCGTGGTAAGCCCGCGATAACTTACGATCGCGCAGTTTGTCCGCGCAGAAAACGGCTGTCCCATCAGCACATCAAACCGTTCCAGATACGGCTCCATCTCGGCGGGAACTTTAATGATCCCCGGATTGGTAAGCCCCGCGGAGGACTGACAGTCCTGCACATGCTTGTAAAACTGCTTGACAACAATATCCTTGATGCAGAGCGGAACAATGCGGATCAGCGGACTCTGAAGCGTCTTTGCATTTGTTGTGATATCTGCGTTTAAAAATTTCTCATTGATATGGTATCTCATATAATAATGGATTTCCCTTAAAATTTCCTCAAATGTATACGTTCCCATTCTCGGATCGACTCCCGGATAGATCATCGTAATAAAATTCCGGAGCGTCTTTGATGGAAAAAACTGCCGCAGGTTCACAGGCATTGCGATCCGCACCGGCTTTTCTCTCCAGACTTTACTGTTCTTCTGATTTTCGATCAGTGCATAGACCAGAACTGCATTCAGATATTCCGTGATCGTTACTCCGTATTTTTTCGATGCCGTCTTCAGATCGCTGACACTCATACTGCCGCTGATAATATTTAATGTATAAAACGGCTCCTTTGTACCGCGCACTCTGTATGCACTTCCCTGACTCCGCTTCGGCGTCACTTTGGAATTGGCATATTTCATATAGGAATCTTCCAGTTCTTCCCTCTTTGGCTCCTCATCCACCGAAAGAACCCCTTCTGTATCCGGTATTTCTGCTCCGCACATCCGCAGGTAGACAGCAGTCAGGGTCTTTAAAAATGTGACCGCTCCTAATCCATCTGCCAGTGAATGAAATACTTCAAAAGAAATCTGACATTCATAGTAATAGAGCCGGATCAGATACCGGTGCTTCGTCTTAAAATCCATCGGCATACACGGATTCCTGACATCTTTCTCCACCTTTGGAACCGGATTGCGGTTCGGCTCCAGGTAGCGCCAGAACAATCCTTTGCGCAATGCGACCTGCAAAGATGGGAAGCGGGGCAGTGTCTTCTCATACGCCTCCTGCAGGATCCGGGGATCCACCTTTTCTTTCAATGTCACAGAAACACGAAATACAGATGAGAAACTTTTTCTCTGAAGTGTCGGATAAACATTTCCTGACAGATCCAGTTTTAACCATTCATTTCTGCTATTCATCTCTTTCTTCCTTTCCATAACTCTATTATAGAGAATTTTATTGTACCTGACAACTGCTTTGTGTTACAATAGATTACTACGAGAAAGGATACGATGATTTATGGCAAATCAAGAGAAAAGACAACAAGGACTGATGAAGATCATCAAGACTGTCCACGACTTTACAGTCAATGACGATTTAGAAAAATACAGACGTTCCCAGGCAAATCTCGGACGACTGCTCGGGACAAAGCAAAGCGAAGCATCTTACACCGAATTTATGATCGACGATATCCCGTCCGAGTGGATCCGCCTAAACCGCCCACACCAGGAACAGACCATCATTCTGTATTGCCATGGAGGGGGATTTTTCACCGGAAGCCTTGAATATTCCCGCACGCTCACAACAAAATTTGCCTCTGCCGCATCAGCGGATATTCTAAGTTTCAACTACCGCCTTGCGCCCGAGCATCCATCTCCGGCTGCGCTGGAAGATGCACTGAAAGTCTGGGGCTACCTGATGCACCTCGGGTACGGAGCAAAAAACGTGATCCTTGCCGGGGATTCTGCCGGCGGCAACCTTGCGCTTGCCCTTGCCCTGAGACTCAAGGAAGACGGACGGATCCTTCCAAAAGCGCTGGTGCTCTTCTCCCCGTGGACAGATCTGTCACTGGGCGGGGCATCCCATGAAAAGAAAGCTGCACTGGATCCGATCCTGACTGCCGACTACCTGGAACGCGCCAGATACGCTTATGTGCCGGATGGCGCCGACGACCACAGCCTTTATATGGATCCCTTTATCTCACCGCTCTATGGGGATTACGAAAATTTCCCGCCGGTTTACATTCAGGTGGGAACAAATGAGATTCTTTTAAATGACTCCACAGATCTTCATAAAAAACTGCTCCGCCAGAATGTCCCTGCAAAGCTGACTGTCTACAAGGGGATGTGGCATGTTTTTCAGATGTCAAACATGAAAACAGCCACAGAAGCGGTCCATGAAGCCGCACATTTTCTCTTTTCCCTATAAAAATTGAGGTGCATTCCTGCACCTCAATCTGTAATCATTTTAAATGTATATATCAGGATCTGCCAAAAGCCATCTTCTGCTGGCTGCCGAAGCAGGATCCTTGTCAGACATATATCTCCATTATTTATTGTAGTTTACGATCGCACCAAAATCTGGTTTTAAGGAAGCGCCTCCTACAAGTCCTCCATCGATATCCGGCTGTGCGAATAATTCCGGTGCGCTTGCTGCAGATACGCTTCCGCCATACTGGATGCGGATTGCTTCTGCTGTTGCTTCATCATAAATCTCAGCGATACATGCACGGATTGCCGCACATACTTCCTGCGCCTGCTCTGTTGTGGCAACTTTACCAGTTCCGATTGCCCAGATCGGCTCATATGCGATCACTGCTGTCTTTGCCTGATCTGCTGTCACATCAAGAAATGCGATCTTGATCTGCTGACGGATAAAGTCAATCGTCACTCCCTGTTCTCTCTGTGTCAGAGTTTCTCCACAGCATACGATTGGTGTAATTCCATGTTCAAATGCTTTTTTCACTTTTTTATTGACTGTCTCATCTGTCTCCGCAAAATATTCACGTCGCTCAGAGTGTCCGATGATCACATATTTCACTCCAACATCTGTGAGCATTGCAGGGGAAATTTCTCCAGTGAAAGCTCCGCTTTCTTCAAAGTACATATTCTCTGCTCCGATTGCGATATTGCTTCCCTTTGCAGCTTCCATTGCCGGGATGATACTGATCGCCGGTACACAAAATACAACATCTGCATCCTCTGTAGCTACCAATGGTTTTAACTCATTTACAAGTGCAACTGCTTCACTTGGAGTTTTATTCATTTTCCAGTTTCCTGCGATAATTTTTCTTCTTGCCATTTTAACGTCCTCTTTTCTACTACAATATGTAAACAGGGCTGCCACAAAGTGAATCTTTTCTACAAGTCAGTATCTGTCACCTATCAGACATCACTGGTCTCTTGTAAAAACTTTCTATTTTGCAGCACCCCTGCTTTGCGCTAAAGTATTTTCTTATTTATCGTTTGCTGCTGCAACACCCGGTAATTCTTTTCCTTCTAAGAATTCAAGAGAAGCTCCGCCACCAGTAGAGATGTGTGTCATTTTGTCACCATATCCTAACTGATTTACTGCTGCTGCAGAATCTCCACCACCAATGATCGTAACTGCTTCTGTCTCTGCAAGCGCTTTTGCAACTGCTTCTGTACCTGCTGCAAATTTCGGCATCTCGAATGCTCCCATCGGTCCGTTCCATACAACTGTCTTTGCTGTCTTTACTGCATCAGCAAATAATTCTGCTGTCTTCGGTCCGATATCAAGTCCTTCCCATCCGTCCGGAATCTGTCCACTTACAACAACTTTTGTGTTTGCATCGTTAGAGAAATCATCTGCAACTACATTGTCAACCGGAAGTAATAATTTCACACCTTTTTCTTCTGCCTTTTTGATCATGTTCAGTGCGTATTCGCAGTAATCTTCCTCTAATAAAGATTTTCCGACTGTTCCGCCCTGTGCTTTGCTGAATGTGTAAGACATACCTCCACCGATGATCAGAACGTCTACTTTTTCTAACAGATTCTCGATTACGGAAATCTTGCTTGATACTTTTGCTCCTCCGAGGATCGCAACAAATGGTCTCTCCGGATTATTTACAGCATTTCCTAAGAAATCGATTTCTTTCTGCATTAAGTATCCAACAACTGCAGTGTCAACAAACTGTGTCACACCAACATTTGAGCAGTGTGCTCTGTGTGCTGTACCGAAT
>JAPFCT010000209.1 GCA_026169575.1 Faecalimonas sp. | reverse complement strand
TTTCAGTTCTGCCTGGGCTTTATTGACCGGCAGATTCGTTCCTGCTCCGGCAACGCAGCCTCCCGGGCAGCCCATTCCTTCAATCAGGCAGCCGTTCATCTTTCCTGCTTTTGCAAGTGTGAGCAGCTTTTTACATTCTGCAAGTCCTTCCGCGTGTTCGATCTTCACATCGATATCCGGATAATATTCATTGATACACTGTTCGATCGCATTTGCAACACCGCCTGCCACTGCATATCCACGTCCGGCTCCGGTCGCATCATGGAAGGAAGATTCTCCCTCATAATTATCAAAATCGATATTCTTTGCCTCGAACATCGCCTGAAGTTCCTCAAACGTAATTACAAAGTCCACATCGCTTCGCACACTTCTTCTGGATGCCTCCAGTTTCTTGGATGCACAAGGCCCGATGAATACGACTTTCGCATCCGGGTGTTTCTGCTTGATCGTCCTTGCAGTTGCAACCATCGGTGTCAGTTCCTGGGAAACTTCATCTACCAGATCCGGGAAAAATTTCTTCGTGAGCATGGACCATGACGGGCAGCAGGATGTCAGAAGAAACGGCAGTTCTCCGGTGGCTACCTTCTCTGCATAGTGATGTGCCTCCGACACTGCACCGATATCGGCTCCGAGCGCCACCTCATACACCTCACTGAAGCCAAGATCTAACAGCGCTGACTTGATCTTTCTTGGTGTAACATCTGTTCCGAACTGTCCGACAAAGGCCGGTGCGATCTCTGCGATGATCTCGCCGCCTTCTCTGAGCGCTCTTCCCAGCTGGAAAATCTGGGATTTATCTGAGATCGCTCCAAATGGACAGCTTACCATACACATTCCGCAGGAGACACATTTCTCATTGTCGATCTTTGCCCTTCCGACTTTGTCACTGACAATCGCATTCACTCCACACGCTCTCGCACATGGACGCTCTTTCTTTGCGATCGCATCATACGGGCAGGCGGACTTACATCTTCCGCACTTGATACACTTTGACTGGTCGATATAAGAATGCCCGTTCACCATGGAAATCGCATCCTTCGGACAGACTTCCGCACATGGATGTGCCAGACATCCCTTACACATGTTGCTGACCTCATATCCCCGCTCCTCGCATGCGGCACACGCAGACGGAACGACCTGCATCAGAGGCGGTTCATAATATTTTTCAGAAATATTACTCTCCTCCACCCCTGCTGTAATGTGGACCGGACGGTCTTCCGGGCGCAGTGACATTCCCATTGCAAGGCGCACACGCTCACTGACAACCGCTCTGGCGCGGTACATACT
>JAPFCT010000422.1 GCA_026169575.1 Faecalimonas sp. | reverse complement strand
TCAAAAGAAATCGATGCATTGAACTGATATACCATCTGATCTGTTTCTTTTGTAAATCGTCCACCCCATAATTGTGCCATATCTGTTCCTCTTTTCTGTTGCTCATTTTTCATAGTCTACCACATTTTTGTATAATTTTCCAACATTATCTTATTTTTTTACAGATTTTTTCTTTGTCTTTTATTACTTTTTACATATTTTTATCTGCCAGCGCCGCCTGCTTCTGTGCCTCCCGCTCCTGCCTGGAAAAGATACATCCGCAGTAATCCTGGCGGTAAAGCCCGAATATCTCTGAAAGTTCTACCGAGCGTCTGTATCCGTTCTTTTTCTTAAAATCTGACAAAAGGTACAAAACACCTTCCTCTTCTCCGATCCGCTCACCAATCTCATTTAGTTTTGCTGCATTTTTCATCGGGCTGATGCTAAGTGTCGTTGTAAAATAATCAAATCCGCCCTTTTTTGCCTCCCTTGCAGCCTCCCTCAGTCTCATCTCATAACAGCGAAAGCAGCGCTCTCCTCCTTCTTTTTCCTTCTCCACTCCTCTGACAGTGTCATAAAACAGCTGTTTGTCATAAGCGCCTGCCAGAAAGGAAATCGGATACTTTGCAGGAATCTTCCCGATCAGCTGTTGTTGTTCCAGCACCCGCTTGTCATACTCCGTGTCCGGATAAATATTGGGATTATAATAAAATACTGTAATATAAAAATACTGCGACAGATACTCTAATACATAACTGCTGCAGGGCGCGCAGCAGCTGTGCAAAAGAAGGGACGGTACCCTTCCCTCTTTTTCAAATTTCTCCAGCAGTTTCTCCAGTTCTTTTTGATAATTTCTCTTTGGCTGCGCTGCCATCTGTCTGCTTTTCTCCTTTTCTTCCGGCAGACTTTGTATTTTTCTTTCTTCCATTTCTGTTCATCCTTTTTCTCTGTTCGTTTTTGCTTCCTCTGCTGCTATTATACACGACCACGCGAAAAAAACAATCCATCTTTCCCGTCTCTCCTTTTGCACCCTTTCCCTTTCTTCCGCATAAATTGAATAGAAACAGACTGGAGGCTTTTATGGAAACTATATTAGAATTTCAAAATGTCAGTTATGCCTACCACACGCTGGACGGTGAGACGCCCGCTTTAAGCCACATCTCTTTTTCGGTAAAAAAGGGGGAATTTATCGCTGTCGTCGGACCATCCGGATGCGGAAAATCCACGCTCTTGTCGCTGATTGCCGGACTCCTCAGGCCGGAAGAAGGGCAGATCCTGATCCACGGAAAATCCGTAGAACTACACAATGCCAACATCGGCTATATGCTTCAGAAAGACCATCTGTTTGAATGGCGCTCCATCTACCGGAATATTATCCTTGGTCTGGAGATCCAGCACAAATTGAACAGCCGGACAAAAGAAAAAGCAAAGGAACTGCTCACTACCTACGGGCTTCAGAACTTTGCCAAAGCAAGGCCTTCTGAACTTTCCGGTGGTATGCGTCAGCGCGCCGCCCTGATCCGCACACTGGTCCTCGATCCGGATCTTCTGCTACTCGACGAACCGTTCTCAGCGCTGGATTACCAGACCCGCTTAACGGTCGGGGATGATATCGGACAAATTATCCGGAAAGAAAAAAAGACAGCGATCCTTGTCACGCACGACTTATCAGAAGCGGTCAGTCTCGGTGACCGGGTCATCGTCCTCTCCGCCCGCCCTGCCACCATACGACAGACGATCCCGCTTCATTTTGAGATGGAGGAAGATACTCCGCTTCTCCGACGAAATACACCGGAGTTTAAAACGTATTTTAATCTTGTCTGGAGGGAATTAAATGGAAGCGAATGAAATTTCCGTAAAACAACAGGAATTTTTAAAAGTCAGACAAAAACACCGCATCACAGTCTCTGTATTCCGTGTCCTGATCCTGGTCCTCTTTCTTCTTGTCTGGGAAATCAGTTCCTCAGCGGGACTGATCGACTCGTTTATTTTCAGCAGTCCGTCAAAAATCGTCCTCTGCTTCTGGAATATGGTGCTGGACCAAAGTATCTTTCTCCATGTTGGCATCACCGTATATGAGACGATCGTAAGCTTCCTTCTTGTAATTCTCATTGGTCTGCTCTGCGCGGTCCTTCTCTGGTTCAGCCCGAAGCTTTCCGAGATTATGGAGCCTTACCTTGTCGTGTTAAACAGCCTGCCAAAATCAGCGCTGGCTCCGCTCCTGATTGTATGGCTCGGAGCCACACGCACTACGATCATTGTCGCCGGAATGTCTGTGGCGATCTTTGGAAGTATTTTAAATCTGTACACAAGCTTTCAGACCGTCGATACGGAGAAGATTAAGCTGATCTACACGCTGCACGGCAACCGGCTGCACGCTCTCACCAAAGTCGTGATCCCCCATTCCATTCCGGCGATCATCAGCAATATGAAAGTAAACATCGGACTTTGTCTTGTCGGCGTTATCATCGGAGAATTTCTGGCAGCGCGGAATGGACTTGGATATCTGATCATTTACTCCAGCCAGGTCTTTAAACTCGACTGGCTCTTAATGTCCATCGTCCTCCTCTGTATCCTTGCAATGTTCTTATATGCCTGCATCAATCTGATTGAAAAACTGTACCTCGGAAAACACCGTTCCTGATCTCACTTACTTTCAGCCCGCCCTTCTTCCTGCCCGCATCATTAAAACAAGGAGGAAACCTCTCATCTTCTGAGAATGTTTCCTCCTTATTTTGCGTCTTTATTTTTCTGTGCGCTCCAGCGCTTTTGTCTTCCATTTTCCCCGCTTGTAAAAATAGAAGGTGATCAGAGCACCAAGCACCCAGGAGCAGAGCAGCGAGATAAATACACATTCACTCCGTCCGTTTGGAAGTTCCGGCGTTCTTGTAAGCCAGGAAATCCCGTAAGCAACCGGAACACGGATCAGTATGGTTGTCACAAGAGAGATCCACATCGGTGTCATCGTATCGCCGGCGCCGCGCATGACACCGGACAGACACTGTGTTGCTCCCATCGCAATATAGCCGACTGCAAGGATCCGCATCATCCGCATGCTGAGATCGACAAGCTCCTCTGTCTCCGTAAAAATCCCCATCAGATATTTTCCAAAGATTAAAATCAATCCCGTAATGACCGCAGAGACTCCCATTGCGATCAGTGTTCCCTGCTTTGCACCCTGATTGATACGGTCATGCTTTTTTGCTCCTACATTTTGTCCGGCATAAGTCGTCATCGCAGTTCCAAATGAGAAATTCGGCATCATCGCAAATCCGTCCACACGCATGATAATTACATTTGCCGCAATAAACATTTCTCCAAAACTGTTCGTCAGTGACTGTACAATGATCATTGCCATGGAAAAGATTGCCTGCGTGAGTCCGGATGGAAGTCCCAGCCGGACGATCTGCATCGTATGTTCTTTGCTCATCTTCAGATGATGTTTATGAAACTCAAAAATCTCCTTCATATGCATCAGCTTCCACAGGCAGAGCGCGGCAGAGACAAACTGGGCGATGACTGTCGCAAGCGCCACTCCTGCCACTCCCATATCAAACACTGCCACAAACAGAAGATCCAGACCGATATTCAGCACAGTCGCAACAAGCAGATAGATCAGCGCTGACACAGAATCCCCAAGTCCCCGCAGCACACCGCTTAAAATATTGTAATATGCCATCCCCGCAACTCCGACCATCATGATGATCAGATAGGAAGTACACCAGTTGATAATGCTGTCCGGTGTATGGAGCATCTTTAACATCGGCCGCACAACAAATGGAGAAATGACCATCAGAATCAACGCGACGATC
>JAPFCT010000007.1 GCA_026169575.1 Faecalimonas sp. | reverse complement strand
GGACTACTGGAGGAAATGCCGGCCGAAGAAGGATCGCCGGCATACCTCGCACCAAGACTTTCTGCATTCTATCTGCGTGCGGGTATGATGCATAACTTAAATGGAACAAACTGTTCCGTGTCGATCATCGGTGCAGTATCTCCGCAGGGCGGAGATTTCTCTGAGCCGGTCACACAGAATACGAAACGATTTGTCCGCTGCTTCTGGGGACTGGATAAGAGCCTTGCGTACTCCAGACATTTCCCGGCGATCCACTGGCTGACAAGTTACAGCGAGTATCTGATGGATCTTGCACCGTGGTATGCAAGCCATGTCTCAGATAAATTTATCGATTACCGGAATCAGATGATGGCGCTTCTCAATCAGGAGAGCAGCCTGATGGAAATCGTAAAACTGATCGGAAGCGATGTGCTTCCGGATGATCAGAAGCTGGTGCTGGAGATCGCGAAAGTAATCCGTCTTGGATTTTTACAGCAGAATGCATTCCATGCAGATGACACTTGTGTCTCACTGGAGAAACAGTTCAAGATGATGGAAGTAATTCTTCATTTATATGATAAATCAAAGGCATTGATCACGATGGGAATGCCAATCTCTGTATTAAAAGAGGAGGATATCTTTGAGCGCGTCATTGCGATCAAGTACGATGTCCCGAATGATAAACTGGAAATGTTCGATGACTACATGAAAGCCATCGATACATTCTATGACCGTATTATGGAAAAGAACGCATAAGGAGGCTGTGTCATGGCAATAGAATATTTAGGACTGAGTAATATCAACGGCCCTCTTATCGTACTTGAGGGCGTAGAAAATGCTTTCTATGAAGAAATCGTGGAATTCGTTGTAGATGGCAATCAGAAAAAAATCGGACGTATCGTTGAGATCTATGAGGACAAAGCGGTGATCCAGGTATTTGAGGGGACAGAAAATATGTCCCTGACGAATACGCATACAAAGCTGACCGGGCATCCGATGGAAGTAGCATTGTCACCGGATATGCTTGGACGTACCTTTAACGGAATCGGAGAGCCGATCGATGACCTCGGCCCGATCACTTCGACACTTCGCAGAAACATCAACGGACTTCCGCTAAATCCGGTAAAGAGAGAATATCCGCGTAACTACATCCGCACGGGTATTTCGGCGATCGATGGACTGACAACATTGATCCGTGGACAGAAGCTTCCGATTTTCTCCGGAAACGGACTTCCGCATGACCAGCTCGCAGCACAGATCGTAAAGCAGGCATCGCTCGGAGACAATTCGGATGAACAGTTCGCGATCGTATTTGCGGCGATGGGTGTCAAACATGATGTTGCGGAATTCTTCCGCAGAACATTTGAGGAGAGCGGTGTTGCCGATCACGTTGCGATGTTCTTAAATCTCGCAAACGATCCGGTCGTGGAACGTCTGATCACACCGAAGGTAGCGCTGACTGTGGCAGAGTATCTTGCATTTGAGAAAAATATGCACATTCTCGTTATCCTTACAGATATGACATCGTTTGCGGAGGCGATGCGTGAAGTATCTTCCTCAAAAGGAGAAATTCCGAGTAGAAAGGGATTTCCGGGATATTTGTACAGTGAACTGGCGACGATCTATGAGCGTGCCGGAATCGTGGAAGGTGTCAACGGTTCTGTGACACAGCTTCCGATCCTCACAATGCCAAACGATGACATCACACATCCGATCCCTGACCTGACCGGATATATTACAGAAGGTCAGATTGTTCTGGACCGGAATCTTCACGGACAGTCTGTCTATCCGCCGATCAATATCCTTCCGTCACTGTCCCGTCTGATGAAGGATGGTATCGGAAAGGGATATACGAGAGAAGATCATCAGGATCTTGCCAATCAGCTGTTTTCATCCTACGCGAAAGTAGGGGAGGCAAGAAACCTTGCATCTGTTATCGGGGAAGATGAGCTTTCTCCGATTGATAAGAAGTATCTGGAGTTTGGTAAGGAATTTGAGGCAAGATATATCGGTCAGGGTATGGAAGAAAACCGTACGATCGAGGAGACGCTGGATCTTGGATGGGAACTGCTCCGTATGCTTCCGAGAGAAGAACTTGACCGGATCGATACAAAGATCTTGGAGCGCTTCTACGAGAAGAAAGAAGCATAGAGAAGATAGATAAGAAGATGAGAATATCTGGAAAGGAGCCGGGTGCATTATGGATCCACGTACATTTCCCACAAAAGGAAATCTGATTCTTGCAAAAAACTCTCTGGCGCTTGCGAATCAGGGATATGAGCTGATGGACAAGAAACGAAATATTCTGATCCGCGAGCTGATGGATCTGATCGGTCAGGCAAAAGAGATCCAGGAGAAGATTGATTCGACATTCACATATGCATATAAGTGCCTTCAGCGTGCAAATATCGAACATGGGATCAACCTCGTATCCCAGATCGCTTACACTGTGCCGATCGAGAAATCGATCCGGATCAAGAGCCGCAGTATTATGGGAACAGAGATTCCGCTTGTCACTTATACACCGGAGACGGAGGCGCCGACCTACTCTTTCAGCACAACAAAAGAGTCGATTGACATCGCAAGGGAAGCATTTAAGCAGGTGAAAGATCTGACGATCAATCTGTCGATGGTGGAAAACTCTGCATACCGCCTTGCAGGCAACATCAAGAAGACGCAGAAACGTGCCAATGCATTAAAGAATATCACGATACCGACTTACACGGCGCTCGTATATTCGATTTCCAACGCGCTGGAAGAGAAAGAACGAGAAGAATTCACCCGTCTGAAAGTGATCAAGAGGATGAAAGAATAGGAGGGATTCCCGAAAATAATTTTGGGAACACCGATTTCGTGCTTGAATATTTGGAGTGAAAATGATAGAGTATACTTTAGAAAAGCAGAAGAAGGTATACTGTCATGAGAAGAGTCGGAAAAGTCAGAAGTGAATATAGATAAAAGCAGGTCAGGAAGACCTGCTTTTTTTCGCTTTATCCGGCTAAATGATTAAAGAGAAGGAGTGGGACCATGAAAGAGGCGACAAAAGCAGAGTTAAAAGAAGTCTTCAGCTTAAAAAGAATTATGTGGGTACTGATCGGAAATACGATCTATTCCTGCGGGATCGCGGCATTTGTATTGCCGAATGATCTGATCACAGGGGGAACAACCGGAATCGCGCTGATCCTGGAACATTATTTCGGACTGCCGATCGGACTGTCCGTTGCGATTTTTAATATCATTATGTTCATTTTAGCGATTTTGATTTTGGGAAAATCATTTGCGCTCACAGCGCTGATCAGTACATTTTATTTTCCGTGGATCTTGTCACAGTTCCAGAAAGTACAGTTTATCCAGAATATGACCGATGATTTCCTGCTTGGAAGTATTTTCGCAGGACTGATGTTAGGACTTGGAGTCGGGCTTGTGATCAGAGCCGGAGCTTCTACCGGAGGTATGGATATTCCGCCGCTGATCTTAAATAAAAAATTCGGACTTCCGGTATCCGTGGGACTCTACGTATTTGATTTTACGATCCTGATCATCCAGATGTCATTCAGAGATAAAGAGCGGATCTTATACGGAATCCTGCTTGTCCTGATCTACTCCACACTGGTAGACAAAGTGCTCCTTATGGGCAAGACACAGATGCAGGTGAAGATCATCAGCGATCACTACGAAGAAATCAACAAAGTAATCCAGGAGAAGCTGGACAGAGGATCTACATTCTTTAAGACAGAGTCCGGATATCTCAGAAAAGATTCCTTTGCGATCATGACAGTCGTATCTTCAAGAGAACTGCCGAAGCTGAACGAACTCGTTCTGGAGATAGATCAGCAGGCATTTATTGTGATCAATCAGGTCAATGAAGTTATGGGACGTGGATTTACGCTGCATAAACAGGCAGAGTAGAAAAATGCGATTTATATTTGTAAGAAAAAGGCTGGTGCGCTGCGCATCAGTCTTTTGATTTGCAGCAGTTGGTCGCAGATTTGGTCGCGAGGTACGAAAAAACGAAGAAATTCAAAAAAATTGAAAAAATTGCTTGCATTCTCGAAAGAACTGTTATATAATAGCTCTTGTGTTAAGGGAACACTAAAATGAAATAAAGAAAACGCGCGATTAGCTCAGTTGGTAGAGCACCTGACTCTTAATCTAGAGAGAAAGACAAGCAAAAGCGCACTGGAAGAAAAGAGGCACTGTTTTCAAAGAGATTGGAAGCAGTTTTTTTGTGTCCAAATTCAGAAAGAGCAACATTTTTCTGTTCAAATGAAAAAAGGCAGATGGCACAAGGGAAAAAAGCTTTGACGCAAAATCTGTCGCAAATCCGTCGCGAGAGAAATAAATAGTCTTGAAGTATATATAAAGTTTTGGAGTGGTAGAAGGTTTGATAAACTTTTTACTGCTCTTTTTTTGATAGATAAATGTATATTATGTTTTTGAAGTAAGAAAAGAGGTGAAAGCAATGTATATTAAAATTTACACAAGAAGTCAGCTTGTACTGTTAAGACAGCTGAATACCATGCTGGGAAAGTATCAGATACCAGGTGAGATCTTAGAAGAGGCAGACAAGCTTCTTGATCGGAAAAAACTGGGAAGAAGTGGATTTATTGCAGTGATGATCGAACCACTTACAGATTCGGTGGAAGAGGTAAAAATGTTACTAAACTGCTACCCAAAGAGAATTGAGGTGTCTGAGCATATCCGGGGGATTCCTATTAAGCAGGAAGGGTTGTGGCTGACTAAAAGAAAGGAGTGGTACAGAGATTGTTGGAAAGTGGCGGGAGAGCAAAGTAACATTTATACGATTTATCCGATAAAGCTGAGGAAATACTATGATGAATAAACCACTGACTGTTATTTTGCCGGAGGAATATATTCAATCAAATCTGTTAAATCACATTCCAGCACATAACAAAGACGCAGAAGTATATCAATATCTAATCGCTGGACTTTGTTGTCGCGGTAGTTTCTAAGCTGTGTCCTCTGCATTTCTGCACGAAAAGATAGTTGATTCAAAGAAATATCTTTCTCTTTTAGAATCGTGTCTAAATGAATTTTAATTTCACCGTAATTTTTCATATCAGCAGGTAGCTGTCGTAAGGGATTTTCTTTTTTTCTGTTCATTTTTTGTCCTCCTGATATAATTATATTTTGATAGATATGCCCTTGTAAGATTCATTAAAGTATGGTATATTTACATATGGGTAGATAAATACTCAATACAAAGGAGGGAATGACTATGCCAATACCTATTGTTCAAAGTGGACCAAATAAAGGGAAAGAACGTAGCCGTAACAAAAACGGACAGTGGAGGAAGAAGAGAAGCGATGCAGGACTGCTGAGAAGGTCATCCTTATCAAAAGAGATACTGGAGTTTTTAGATATGATAGGGAAAAAGTATGACTAAGGAAAAGGTGAGACCATGGCATTTGGAAAGAAGTCAGTAGAAGTTCACACGGAAAATCCTTTGCAGGTAGAGGAAGAACGAAGAGAACGAGAAAAGGAACAAAGAAGAGAACTGTTAGGAGTAGTTGGAGAAATACTGATAAAAACGGTTCAGATATTGATGAAATAATGTAACCCATAAATAAAACAGACTATAAGTATATAATTCGAATAAACCTAAAAAAGGCTGGTGTATTGTACATCAGTCTTTTTTGTGATGGAGGGAAAATGCAATATTATATTTTAGGAGTAGTGGTAGGTGTAATCCTGCTGAATGTCTTATATGCAGATATTATATTTTGGGAAAGGCAGGAAAGCTATGAAAGACGAAGATAAGAAGAAAATGATAGAAGGTATTGTGATAGTTGTGACGATCATAAAGATAATCGTACAGCATCGGGGACAAATCAGAAAGGGGCGGTGAGATGTATCAGGTGATTGCAAATGAAAGTGAGTTGGAGCAATGGCTGAGGGTATCCGATCAGGTTGGTGTGATAGACAAGCATATGGGTATCAAAAAAGAGCTGCAACAAGTAGTTGCCAGCATAGATAGGGAGTACAGTCCTGACCGTGATTTACAGCGTGATTTGGGCGGATATGTGATCATTCTGTATGGGGATACAGAGGAAGTAAGGAAGCATTACAAGAAGATTTTAAACTATCATCATCTGAAAGAAGAGGAGTATGAGTATGAAGAAGCAGGAAGAAAGTCTGAGCGTCAGGAAGCATTGACATTCAGACTTTATCTATGTTCCTCAGATTATGCGGTGGGAATCCTGATGATAGAGAATGAAAAGGAGAGGTAAAGATGGAAAACACAGTAAAGCAGACGGAAATCCTGGAAAAGACGGGGGTATTTGATGAAAAACTGGAAAAAAGATTTGAATTAAGCCTGACCTATAAGGGGACAAAGGGAAAGACTATTCTTGTGATAGGGATTAACCCGGCTTCTAACCATGTGAAAGTCTTTGATAATACTACAAATTATC
>JAPFCT010000120.1 GCA_026169575.1 Faecalimonas sp. | reverse complement strand
CTACCTCTTTTTCATCAGTAGACCATAAGTATTATATTTATTTTTTAAATTAAAAAAAAACGTCTAATAACGTCCTATTATTACCCTTTTCAATTAATGTATAAATAATCTTACAGTCGATAAAATTCTCTATAAAGATTATAACATATTGAAGGTCTGTTCTTTTGCCCTTACCATCGCAAGTTTCGCCATTATTCCTGCTTTCTCGTCGCGTTGGCAAATTTCGTATAATTCGGAAGCCATGCAAGATTCACGGTTCCGATCGGACCGTTTCTCTGCTTCGCGATGATGATCTCCGCGATGTTCTTCATATCCGTATCCTTGTTATAATAGTCATCACGGTAAATAAACATGACCACATCGGCATCCTGCTCGATCGCACCGGATTCTCGGAGGTCTGACATCATCGGTCGGTGATCCGGCCTCTGCTCCACGGCACGGCTCAGCTGCGAAAGTGCGAGCACCGGCACATTGAGCTCTCTGGCAAGTCCTTTCAATGATCTGGAAATATCGGAGATCTCCTGCTGTCTGGATTCCGCACGTCCGCCCACACGACCGGTCATCAGCTGCAGGTAGTCGATGATAATCAGGTCTAACCCCTGCTCCAGCTTAAACTTCCTGCACTTCGAGCGAAGTTCCGAGATAGAGATCCCCGGCGTATCGTCAATGATCATCTTGGACTTTCCGATCACCCCGGCACCTTCGATCAGCTTCTCCCAGTCCGAATCTTTCAGATTTCCGGTACGGAGCAGCTGTGCATCCACCTGGGACTCCAGAGAGAACAGACGGTTCACCAGCTGCTCCTTGGACATCTCCAGACTGAAGATCGCCACAGTCTTATTGCTCCGGAAAGCCACATGTTGTGCAATGTTCAGTACAAATGCCGTCTTTCCCATAGAAGGTCTCGCCGCTATCAGGATCAAATCTGACGGCTGCAGGCCGGATGTCTTATAGTCAAGGTCGATGAACCCTGTCGGAATTCCGGTGACCGTTCCTTTCGTCTTGGAAGACTTCTCAATCTTATCCAACGCATTTAACACAACCTGCTTGATCGGAACATAGTCTCCGGTATTTCTCTTCTGTACAAGCTCAAACACCTTCTTCTCCGTCGTCTCGAGCACCGCCTCCAGCGAATCCCGGCCAAGATAACACATGTTCTCGATCTCTTCATTCAACTTGATCAGCTTTCGCAGCATCGATTTCTCCATGACGATTTCTGCATAATATTTTACATTCGCCGAAGTCGGAACTGCTGTCAGAAGATCTCTTGCAAATTCAAGGCTCGTGATCTCCGGCGGAACATCCTTTTCCTTCAGCCGTTCCTGAAGGGTGATCAGATCGACCGGCTTTCCTTCGTTAAAAAGCTCCACCATCGCCTCAAACAAAATGCCGTATGCCGTCTGATAAAAATCCTCCCGGCTGACAATCTCAGCCGCTGTCATGATCGCGTCCTTGTCCATCAGCATCGCGCCGACAACGGACTGCTCCGCCTCCAGACTATGCGGAAGGACTCTCTTGATCAATGCCTCTTCCATGCGTTCCACCTACGCTTCTGTGACAACGACTTTCAGGTCTGCTGTCACTTTCGTGTGAAGTTTTACCTGAACAATATGTGTTCCCAGTGTCTTGATCGCATCTTTTAACTGGATTTTCTTCTTGTCGATATCGTATCCCATCTGTTCCTTCACTGCATGTGCCACTTCTTTTGAGGAGACAGATCCGAACGTTCTTCCGCCTTCTCCGACTTTGATCTGCAGCGTCACCTTTCCTGCTTCAATCTTCTCTGCAAGCGCTTTTGCTGCCTCTAACTGTTCTTTTGCAACCTTTTCTTCATTTGCTTTCTGAAGTTTTAAGTCATTTAAGTTCTTTCCGGTTGCTTCCAGTCCTAATTTCTTCGGTAAAATAAAGTTTCTTGCGTATCCGTCATTGACGTTTACAATCTCTCCCTTTTTTCCAAGTGCCTTTACATCTTCTAATAAAATTACTTTCATTATATATCTCCTCCTTCTATCATCTCGTCCAGTGTGCCTTTGATCATCCCGATAACCTCCTCGACTTCCATGTCAGAGAACTGTGCCCCTGCCACATTGATGTGACCGCCGCCTCCGAGACGCTCCGCAATGATCTGGACATTTACTTCATCAATGGCGCGGGCGCTTAAATACACCTTACCATTGTATGCGGTCAATACAAACGATGCGCGGATTCCCGCGATATTGAGCAGCTCATTGGCTGCCTGTGCTCCGACGATCGTCGGGCTTTCAATTCCCTTGCCCGGACATTCTGCGATAGCAAATTCCCCTCTGTATACTTCTGCACTGCGCACCGTCTCTGCCTTTGCACGGTACGAATCCATATCATCCCGGAACATCTTTCGCACCCGGGTAATATCTGCGCCACAGCGCCTCAGAAATGCAGCCGCCTCAAAGGTTCTGACACCGGTCCGGCTCACAAAGTTATTCGTATCGATCATGATTCCCGCATACATGCAGTCTGCTTCCACCGCCTTGATCCGGATATCATCTGCAATATACTGCAGCACCTCTGCGACCATCTCGCAGGTAGAAGAGGCATACGGTTCAATATAAGATAATACTGCATTGTCGATGCTGTTACTTCCCTGCCGGTGATGATCGAGCACAACGATCGTCTTTGTCATGCCAAGCAGTTCCTCACATTCTGTGAGTTCCGGCTTGTTCGTATCCACCACAACGACCATCGTATTCTCTGTCACCACATCCTCCACCTGAGAGGAGGTAAGAAACAGATCATCATCGTATGCCGCATTGTCGCGAATACGCTCATACAGCGGTCTGACAGAAGTTGTAATATCGTTGATCACGATATGGACCTTCTTCTCCATGATCGTCGCCGCACGGTAAATACCGATTGCGGCCCCAAAGGAATCCACATCCCCGATCTTATGTCCCATGACGATGACCTTATCTTTCGCCGCGATAAATTCCCGCAGCGCCTCCGCCTTGACTCTCGCCTTCACTCTCGTGTTCTTCGCTACCTGCTCACGCTTACCGCCAAAATATGTGATGTTATTTGCATCCTTGACAACTGCCTGGTCACCGCCTCTTGCAAGTGCAAGATCGATCGCCACCCGGGCGTAGTTGTAACTCTGTGCATAGGTATCGGTGCTCATTCCAAGTCCGATACTGAGTGTCGCAGGCATCTCATTTCCAATGCTGATCCCCTTGACTTCCTCAAGCAATGCAAACTTGTCTTCCTTCAGCTGCTGGAAATACTTTTTCTTGATCACGATAAAGTATTTATCCTTCTCCATCTTCTTGACGATTCCGTCGATCTTTGCAATATACTGATTGATCTTACGGTCGATCAGCGCCACAAGAAGTGACTGTCTGACTTCCTCAACACTCTCGATCACCTCATCGAAATTATCAATGTAGATCAGACCTGCCACCATCTTCTGCGCATCGTTTTCCCGGATGTACTTGTTCAGTTCTGTGACATCCTTCAGATAGATCGCAATGAAATATTCCTTCTCCTTCGGGAGCTGTAAAAGCTCCTCCGTCTCGCTGAAACCTTCCACAGATACTTTGTGCATCGCCACGGAATACTCTTTCTCCTTATAGATGACATTCAGCTGTACCTGCTCAGACTCTGCCTTTGGAAATACGCCCCGGTTCAGTTCCGGGATGACCTTATTAATATACTTCTCCGCCTTATCGCCCTGCCCTGTCACTACTTTAAAACTATCGTTCATCCATATGATCTGCCCGTCGTCCATCAGAAGCGCATATGGGATCGAAAGTTCCTTCAGCAGTGTGTTCTGTACAACACCGTACTGTGCCGCGAACTGTACCAGATCCGCCATGATCAGCGATTTGCTGTACATGTAGAGCACACCGACTCCGATTCCATACACCGTCACAATGACCGCCATCATGATCCCCGCCTGCCTGTTCGTGAAAAAGATCCAGATGGTCATCGCCACGAGCAGGATCAGCATAAAGATCGGCCACTGCATATAGAAGCGGAGCTGTCCTTTTAATCGAATATCCTTCTTCATATTTTAACCCTCAATAGAACTAAAGTTACCGTTAAATTATACCACTTTTCCCACAGATATGGAAGTACCAATCAAGCGCCCGCTGTCCCCCGCTACCCGCCTTCCCGAAAACAGTTTCCTCATCCTCTGGTAAAGAACTTAAAAAAGAGAACTCCGGCTGGCTGTAAAACCTGAACCGGAATTCTCCTTTTTCTTTTATCTGAACAATCTTCTATTATTCTTCATATCCATTTGGATTGTTGGACTGCCATCTCCATGAGTCTTCGCACATCTCGTCGAGTCCTCTCTCAGCTTCCCATCCAAGTTCTGCCTTTGCCTTTGCAGGATCTGCGTAGCAGGTAGCGATATCTCCGGCTCTGCGTGGTTTGATCTCGTATTTGATCTCTTTTCCGCATGCTTTGCTGAATGCTTTCACCATATCGAGAACAGAATATCCGTTTCCAGTTCCGAGGTTGTAGATGCATACGCCGGCTTTCTCTTCAATCTTCTTTAATGCTTTCACATGACCAAGTGCAAGGTCTACGACATGGATATAGTCACGCACGCCAGTACCGTCGTGTGTATCGTAATCATTTCCAAATACACCAAGACATTCCAGCTTACCTACTGCCACCTGAGTGATGTAAGGCATTAAGTTGTTCGGGATTCCCTTCGGGTTCTCTCCGATCATTCCGCTCTTGTGTGCCCCTACCGGGTTGAAGTAACGGAGTAATACGACATTCCATTCCGGATCTGCTGTATGTAAATCTGTAAGGATCTGCTCTAACATTGACTTGGACCAACCGTATGGATTTGTACACTGTCCTTTCGGGCATTCTTCTGTGATCGGTACAAATGCCGGATCTCCATATACTGTTGCAGAAGAGCTGAAGATAATATTTTTCACTCCTGCATTTCTCATTGCATCGCAGAGTACCAGTGTTCCTGCAATGTTATTGTCATAATACTCTAATGGTTTTACAACAGATTCACCGACTGCTTTTAAGCCGGCGAAATGAATGACTGCATCGATGTCTTCTTTCTCAAATACATTCTTCAATGCCTCTGCATCGCGAATATCCGCCTCATAAAATGGGATCGGTTTTCCGACGATCTTCTCAACACGTTTTAAAGACTCCCTGCTGGAATTACATAAGTTATCTAATACAACAACGTCATATCCTGCATTCACTAATTCGATGCATGTATGGCTTCCGATATATCCGGCTCCGCCTGTTACTAAAATTGCCATGTTCGTATCCTCCTGTTTTTTATGATTTGTAGGGTAACATGAGAACTCTCTCTCTTCTTCTATTATAATACCGCTCAGCGGGCAGTACAACTCTTTTTTATATTTTTTGTTTTAAAACATTTTTTCTGTTTTAAATATATTTCTCATAAGATCCATACAGCTCTTATCTGCGGATCCCGCGTACACGGTCAGCAGGCCGCTCTGCTTAAACATTATATTTTTTGATAATGTCCTGCATGATATCCCATTTTGCTTCCATATCTTCCACAAGCTTAAACTGTGTACGGCAGCGATCAAGGTTGTGGTGTTCTCTGTGGATCTTAAAGTAGTGATCTCCCTCAAGATAATCTGTCAGGAAACGCATGCCACACTCAAATGTCATGACCTTTGCTCCCATCGGCATCAGTTCGATTTCTTTCTTTGTAAGCTTTCCGCCACATCCTTCGATGTATCCTTTTGCATACAGAGCAAATAATTCCATATCACAGGACACTTTACTCAGATCGATCTCATCCTCTGCTCCCGTGCTTGCTCCAAAACGGATCGAATCACCGAAATCATTCATTGCAAGTCCCGGCATAACGGTATCAAGGTCAATGACACAGATTCCTTTTCCGGTCTTGTCATCGATCATAATATTATTTAATTTTGTATCGTTGTGTGTGACACGGAGCGGAAGTTCTCCGGCTGCAAGCATATCTCCGAATACATTTGCCACATCCTCATGTGCCAGAACAAAGTCAATCTCTTTCTGAACAGAAGCGGCACGTCCGCACACATCTGCCTCCACCGCTTTTTTGAACACTTCAAAGCGTGCCTTTGTATCGTGAAATCCTTTGATCGTCTCATGAAGTGTCTCTGCCGGATAATCTGCAAGTAATCTCTGGAAGTTTCCGAAAGATACTGCGCTCTGATAGAAATCATCTGGTTTTTCTACCTGATCATAGCTGGTAGCGCCGTCGATGAATTTATAGCATCTCCAGTAGTCTCCCTGAGAGTCCACATAATATGGTCTGTTTGCAACCGTGCGGATAATATTTAATGTCTCTCTCTCCGGATCTCCGCCGTTTTCAATAATTTTCTTGCGAAGGTAAGAAGTAACACCGAGTACGTTCTCCATCAGTTCTTCCGGCTGTGTAAAGATCTCTTTGTTCATGCGCTGCAGGATCACGCGCAGAAGTCCCATGCCTGAGATGTCAAATGTCAGAAGGAATGTGTCATTGATAT
>JAPFCT010000222.1 GCA_026169575.1 Faecalimonas sp. | reverse complement strand
ATTCCGTCCGAATTTATCCATAAGAAAGAAACGATTTGTGATTAGCATGAATCCGGCTGAGTTTTTAGAACAGGTTTTGAATTTTTAAAAACGAGAAATCGAGGAAAAGCAAGAATAAAACAATTCATGCGTATGTCGTGTGTCAAAATACGAACAGATGACAAGTGGGAAAACGTGTGCTATAATAAATTCTGTTGTAAAAATGTCGCTGGATATGTATTAGGAGGAAATGAAAATGGTAGCAAGAAAAGCAGCAAGAAAAATGAACAATAAGAACAATACAGAACAGAGAAAAGCGACTGCAAAGAAAGCAACGGAAGCTGCAGTACAAAATGCAGAAGAAATTGTGAAGGCAACAGAGGAAGAGACAGTAGAGGAAAAAGCAGTTGAGACGGCAGAAAAGGCAGAGCCGGCGAAAGAAAAGCAAAATGCCACAGAAGTGAAGAAAGAAGAAAAGAAACCAGAAGAGAAAAAGGCGCCTGAGAAAGTAAAAAAAGCAGCTCCGAAAAAGGAGATGAAGACTTCCGTAGTAGTAGAATACCAGGGAAGACAAGTAGAAGAAAAAGAAATGATCGCAGCAGTAAAAAAAGCATGGACAAAATCCGGACGGAAGATCGGGGAGATCAAGACGATGACACTTTACGCAAAACCGGAAGAGCATGCGGTATACTATGTGATCAACGGAATCGATACGGGAGCAGTTCCTTTTTAAGATGTGGGACATATCTGCAGGATTGTTTTGGCAGATATGTCCTTTTTTCATAGGAATCTATCGGAGCCGGATCAGACAGGCAGAAACCGGTACAGAAGGTATAACGCAGTATTATCTGTAAAAACATAAAATTAACAAAAAAATAATTAGAAATAAAATAATAAAAAGAAAAATATAAAAATAAATATAAAAAAACTGAAAAAACTATTGACAAACTGAAAAAATATGATATTATATAGACATAAACATAATAAATACAAATAAGAAACAGCAAAGAAAGTTTAAAACGAGTATCTGTTATTATTTTTATTTCTTATGCGGAACGGATATAACTTTACCGGACGGAGTTATATAACAGTAAAAGAAAAAGTACTTTTACAATCTAAGATAAGGAGGTACGGACCACCAGAAACGGTAAGAAGACCTGACAGAAGATCAGAAGAATTGGATGTATACCCGATAGAAGATCAGAATGTCAGACACAACAGAACGGAAGCTATGTATCAGTCGAGATTTTAATTTTTGGATGGTGTGTTGTATGAGCAGATGATTTGTACGGTGCATTGTCAGAAGAAAAGAAGAATTAAGACTACACAGTATTCAGAAAATGAGGTAAAATGAATGATTGAAGAATCAAAGTAAGAGTAGGTATTGATTAATAAAATAATTGATACCTACTCTTACTGTGCAGAACATTATAGAGAGGAAAAGCAGAAGAGGTAAAATCTATGGTAAAAGCAGTCATATTTGATATGGATGGGGTGTTGATCGACACCGAGAAATATCTTGTAACATACTGGTGTCAGGCGGCAGAAGAACTGGGAGTTCCCATGAAGCGGGAGCATGCATTGATGATCCGCAGTTTTTCAGGAAAGTTTGCAGAGCCCTGGCTGAAAAGTCTGTATGGAGAGGATTTTGATTATGCGGCAGTCCGCGAGAGAAGAAAGAAGATCATGGCGGATCATCTGAAAAAACATGGTGTGGAGATCAAAGCGGGAGTCAGGGAGACGCTGATATACTTAAGAGAAAAAGGATATAAACTTGCAGTGGCGACTGCAACTGAGAAAGACCGTGCGGAAGAATACCTAAATGAGATCGGGATCAAAGAAATGTTCGATCAGATCGTCTGTGCAAATATGGTGGAGAATGGAAAGCCGATGCCTGATATTTATCTGTATGTCTGTGAGCAGATCGGGGAAGCGCCGGGGGACTGTGTGGCTGTCGAGGATTCTCCAAACGGAGTGAAGTCTGCCTATGGAGCAGGCTGTCAGGTGATCATGATCCCGGATCTGACACTTCCGGATGAAGAGACCGCTTCTTACTTATGGAAACAAGTGGGAAAAATGAATGATTTACAACAGATTTTATAGAGACAAATCTACACATTTACTAAAATTTAACATCGATTTAACTTGTAATTGACAGTGTCAAATTGATTATGATACTCTTGATTTATAGAAGTCATAGAGAATCATAGAGAGTCAGTGACAGGGAGGCAGTGCCATGAAGAAAAGAACAAAAGCTGTTTTGACAATTTTCTTTTTGTCATTGCTTTTTTTTGTGGAAATACATGTAGAAGCAGGAAGTGCCGGGAATGTAATGCCGTATTCGTCAGAGCATGGGGCATCTTTTGTGCGGGGGAACTGGATCGAACATAAGGAGATCTTTGATGTCAGTCTGTACCGGACAGTGCTTCGCGCAAAAGAGATGAAACAGAAAAAAGTCAATGAAGAATATTTTTTACAACAATATATACCGTTTGCACAGTGGCTGGCTGGAATCCTTGTCTGGTCGATGTGCAGTGTCTGGGTCATTCCGGACATTATCTGCAGCCAGAGGAGAAAGGTTTGGTATCACCAGATGCGCATGGAGATCATGCATCTGGGAGACGGAAAGAGCAGGATCTATCGAAAATATTGATAAGAGAAGCGTGGAAGATTTCTGGAAAGAAACCGGAAGTTTTCCTGAAAGAGAAGCAATGAGATAGATTTGGAGGAAACAAAAGAGATGAGAATGGAAGAT
>JAPFCT010000210.1 GCA_026169575.1 Faecalimonas sp. | reverse complement strand
GCGCTTCCGGAAAGCCGTCCGGTGATCATCGGGAGTGGACCGGCGGGACTTTTCTGTGCATATATGCTGGCGGAGCACGGATTTGCACCGATTCTTCTTGAGCGTGGAAGATCTGTGGAGGAGCGAAAGAAAGATGTAGACCGTTTCTGGGAGACCGGCATATTAAATACCGAATCAAACGTGCAGTTTGGCGAGGGCGGCGCCGGAACTTTTTCAGATGGGAAATTAAATACACTTGTCAAAGATCCGACCGGAAGAAATCGGAAAGTACTGGAAGTCTTTGTGAAAGAAGGTGCTCCAGAGGAGATCTTGTATGTGAATAAACCGCATATCGGAACAGATCTTCTGATGGAAGGGGTGAAAAACATGCGGGAGACGATCAAAAAAAACGGAGGGGAAGTACGGTTTGAGAGTAAAGTGACCGGACTTTCCATTGAAAATGGAAAACTTTGCGGCCTTGTGATCAACGGTGAGGAAGTGCTTCCTGCAAAAACGGCAGTACTGGCTATTGGTCACAGTGCGAGAGATACTTTTGAGATGCTTTTTGAACAGAAAGTTGTCATGGAGGCAAAATCCTTTGCGGTGGGGGTAAGGGTCGAACATCCGCAGAAACTGATCAACTATGCACAGTATCAGGAAGAATCTCCAAAGCATTTGCCTGCCGCTTCCTACAAGGTGACGGCACAGCTTCCAAGTAGAAGAGGTGTTTATTCGTTTTGTATGTGTCCGGGCGGTTATGTAGTCAATGCTTCCTCTGAAGAAGGAAGACTTGCGGTCAATGGAATGAGCTATCATGACCGGGCCGGGGAAAATGCAAACAGTGCGATCATTGTGACTGTGACACCAAAAGATTATGGCAGCGACCATCCGCTTGCAGGCATGTATTTTCAAAGAGAACTGGAGGAGAGCGCGTTCCGTCTGGCAGGCGGAAACATTCCGGTACAGCGTTATGAGGACTTCTGCCGAAACCGTGCAACGGAACGATTTGGTTCTGTCCATCCGGCAATCAAGGGAAGTTATGCACCTGCAAATGTCAGGGAAATCCTCCCTGAGACTGTGGCAGAATCAATCGAGGAAGGAATCCGCTGCTTTGACAAAAAACTGCGTGGATTTGCAGATCCGGATACGCTTTTGTCCGGGGTTGAGAGCAGAACATCTTCTCCGGTCAGAATTCCGCGGGATCCTTTGGCGCTGGAAGGAAGTGTAGAAGGACTTTATCCTTGCGGGGAAGGCGCCGGCTATGCAGGCGGGATTACTTCTGCGGCCATGGACGGCATCCGTGTCGCGGAAGCTGTGGCAGAGAAATTCTGCAAAGGAAGATAATCTTCACAAAAAATTAATGTCTTTTCTATATACACTTTTTTTAAAGTATGATAAAATAAACAGAGTTTGTGAGAAGAAGAGGTGGAGTAAAGATGAAAGG
>JAPFCT010000207.1 GCA_026169575.1 Faecalimonas sp. | reverse complement strand
TCCTTTCGGTGAATTGATTTTGACAACTTAATTATACCATTTGGAGCTGATTGTTACTATAAATTTGAAGTGATAAATGAGGTTGCCATGCCTCGCAAACCCGCATAAATACTGAATGTGTGGAGTTTTGCTCATGGCTATCTCTGCTTACATTGGGAGGTGATGTTTCACAATATCTTCCGGCACTTCCATTTCTCACAAAGAGCAGCTGCCTTTTCGAACTCCATGCACAGAAAACGTTGGAACAATTTCAGGAAAGCATCTCCCTGGACACGATTCAAAAGGCAAGAAAACGTCTGCGGATCTTCGGCTGGATCTGTATTCCCGCCGGGATTTTCAGCTCATTTTTGGATGGAAAATTATATTTTCTTGCGCCGGTTTTGATCCTTGTCACTTTATGGCTCGTGTATATCCATTTTTATCCGTATATTTACCTGCTCCAGGGACATTTGTTACCTTTTGAGACACCAGACAGCGAATTAGATCACTACATCCTGCCACTTCCTGTCATGGGAGGATTTTTCACCTTGTTTTTCTCTGTCTACTATATATATTATCTTTTTATGTGCAGCGACCGGCAGCTGTATCTGTATGGATGTTTCTTTGCAGTCATTCTGCTGATTCCCTTTGCAGTCCATCAGCACAAGAAAAAGGTGAAGCAGCACTGGCTCCGTACGGTTTCTGTCATGCTCTCCGCGCTTATTCTGGGAATTTTGCTTGTGCTTCCGGTCAACCGCATCCTGACAGTTACACCTGCGGGCACGGAGCATCTGATTGTTTCGGAAAAAGAAGCCGGGAAATCCGGTTATAGAATTGTATACGATTATTATTACGTCTACGCCGAACGGCAAGGGAAAACAGAGCGGCTTCAGGTAAGCAAATCTACCTATCAGAACATAAAAATCGGCGGAACTGTTAAAGTCCGCCGATGGGAAAGTATCCTCGGATTTGATTACTGGGCAGCAGTTGCAGAAGATTCTTAAAGAGATTTACTCATTAGAATTTCATCCCGGTATGTGCCATCTTTTAATTTAAACGCATTGTTCCAGCCCCCGCACTGCTGAAATCCATATTTCTGATACAGATAGATCGCCCGTTCATTATCTGAACAAACACCAAGTTCCAGTTGTTCAAATCCATTCTCTTTCGCCTGATCTAGCGCAAGCTTCATCAGGCTGCTTCCAATTCCCATTCCCCAGTAATCTCTGGCCACAGAAATCCCTATATTCGCCCGATGTTTGTATTTCAAATGGTTTTTAACGATTCTCACTTCTGCCTGCCCGACGATCGCTTCATCGACAACAGCAACAATCTGAAAATTGACCGGATGATCTAGGATCTCCTGAATCCTTTCCATTTTCCTTTCGATATTGTGAATAAGCTCCTCTGGATAAAGTGTTGTGAAATATGTTTCCCGCGCAATCGTGTACTGATGTTGATAAAGTGATTCCGCATCTTCTTTCCGCACACCACGATAAATCACCTGCTTTCCCGATTTACAAGAAAGCAGCTCCTCTTTTACATCCATATTCTATCCTCCTTAAGGTCCATCACTTTCTCTTTGCATTGTTTTTCAACAATTCATCCTCAAAATATCTGAAAAGCTATGCAAGAAAGGGTCTCCTGCCACTTCCTTATAACAACAGATAAACTCCGGTACTTGCCATAAATCCGCCAAGCAATGCGGATG
>JAPFCT010000010.1 GCA_026169575.1 Faecalimonas sp. | reverse complement strand
GCCCAGGCAGGAGAGAAATTTGTGAGACTGGACGGGCAGGAGAGAGAGCTGGATGAATCTGTTCTGATGATCTGTGATGGAGAGAAATCTGTTGGAATCGCCGGAATCATGGGCGGGGAAAATACGATGATCACAGATGATGTACAGACTATGTTGTTCGAGGCAGCATGTTTTGATGGAACTAATATCCGTAAATCCAGCAAAAAAGTCGGACTTCGTACAGATGCATCTGGAAAATTTGAAAAGGGATTAGATCCGAACAATGCAAAGGCAGCGATCGACCGTGCATGTCAGCTGATCGAGGAATTAGGAGCTGGAGAAGTGGTCGGAGGAACTGTGGATGTATACGGCAAAGTAAAAGAACCGGTGCGGGTTCCATTTGATGCAGAGAAGATCAACGTGATGCTCGGAACAGATATTTCTGAGGAAGAAATGTTAGGATATTTCGCAAAAATCGGTCTGGAATACGATGCAGATACAAAAGAAGTGATCGCACCAACCTTCCGTCACGATTTATTCCGCCTTGCAGATCTTGCAGAAGAAGTAGCAAGATTTTACGGATATGACAATATCCCGACTACACTTCCAAAAGGAGAGGCGACAACCGGAAAATTGTCCTTTAAGCTCCGCATTGAGGAAGTTGCAAGAAATATCGCAGAATTCTGTGGATTCAGCCAGGGAATGACATACTCGTTCGAGAGCCCGAAAGTATTTGATAAATTATTGATCCCGGCAGATTCGAAACTGCGTGAAGTAGTAGAGATCATGAATCCGCTCGGGGAAGATTACAGTATTATGAGAACAACTTCCTTAAATGGAATGCTGACTTCTCTTGCGACAAACTATAACCGCAGAAATAAAGATGTCCGTCTCTATGAGCTTGGAAATATTTATCTTCCAAAGCAGGTTCCGGTCACAGAACTTCCGGAAGAGCGCATGCAGTTTACACTTGGTATGTATGGAGAAGGAGATTTCTTCAGCATGAAAGGCGTTGTGGAAGAATTCTTTGAAAAGATCGGTATGCATAAGAAAGAAACCTATGATCCGCATGCTGGAAAACCATTTTTACATCCGGGACGTCAGGCAAACATCATTTACGATGGAAAAGTTGTCGGATACTTAGGAGAAGTACATCCGGATGTCGCAGATACTTACGGAATCGGAACAAGAGCATATGTGGCAGTCATCGATATGCCGGAAGTGGTAGAGCTTGCGACATTTGACCGTAAATACGAAGGAATCGCAAAATACCCGGCAGTGACACGAGACATCAGCATG
Source organism: Faecalimonas sp. (assembly GCA_026169575.1). Next base: position 1,774 of record JAPFCT010000010.1, on the reverse strand, counting down.
GTGATGCCAAAAGAAATCTTAGTCGGCCAGGTAGAAGAAGTGATTGAGAAAAAAGGCGGCGCTTACTTAGAAAGCTACAAATTATTCGACCTCTACGAAGGTGCGCAGATCAAAGAAGGATGCAAATCTGTTGCATACTCGATCGTATTCCGTGCAAAGGATAAAACGCTGGAAGAGGCAGATGTCACAGCGGCAATGACGAGAATCTTAAAAGCGTTAGAAGAAATGGGAATTGAATTAAGACAGTAAACAGAGAAAAGCAGAATGGGACAAGAGAGAGATTTCTTGTCTCATTTTTTAGAAGATTTGGGAAAAAATATTGACGGTTTTACACTTGTTCTGATGAAATTTTAATCAGTCTGGGACAGATGTATGCGGCCGGAGAGGAAATTAGATTTATAAAAATATAGAAAATGCTCTTGACTGTACACTTACTGTACGGTTTATACTTCCTGATGATGACGGGAAAGCGAAGAAAGTTCCGTCATAATCACATGCAGGAGGGAATCATGAAAGAACAAAAAGTAGAAAAAGAATTGTGTCAGGAGCAGAATGCATACGAAAGACCGGTGACTTTGCGAAATATCATGCGCTTTGCATTTCCGACGATTGCAATGTCGCTGTTTATGTCATTTTATACAATGGTGGACGGATTGTTTGTATCCAACCTGATCGGAACAAGTGCATTGTCTGCGATCAATCTGACAGCGCCGGTCATCTCGTTTGTGACGGCAGTATCCACGATGCTTGCAACCGGAGGAAGTGCGGTCATCATGAAAAAGATGGGAGAAGGGAAAGACAGAGAAGCACGGGAAGATTTTACATTTTTGATCCTCGTCAATGTAATTGTGGGGGCTGTCATGTGTGCCATGGGGTATCTGTGCATGGATCTGATGTTCTCGCAGATGCATTTGTCTGCGGAGGTGAAGGTATACTGTACCCAATATCTTGGATGGTATCTGTTGTTTACAATACCGATCCTGCTGATGAACAACTTTTCGCTGTATCTGATCGCCTGCGGGAAGTCATCGCTGTCCTTTATCTGTTCGGTTGGCGGCGGGATTACGAATATTGTGCTGGATTATCTTTTGATCCGGTTTGCCGGTATGGGCGTAGGAGGCGCTGCAATCGCCACCGGGGCGGGATATTCTGTGACGGCAGTCGTCGGGATCTTCGTTTTTGCAGGGAAGAAGAGTCTGCTGCATTTTCAAAAGCCGGTCTGGCGGCCAAATGTTTTGAAAAGGGCAGCGGGAAATGGTTGTTCAGAAATGGCAACGGCGCTTGTCACCGGGATCACGACACTGATCTTTAACTGGACGATGTTAAAATATGTCGGGGAAGATGGTGTGGCGGCGATCACAATCATTATGTATGTCCTTATGTTTGTCAGCTCTCTGTTCAGTGGATACTCTTACGGAGTTGCCCCGATGATCAGCTATTATTATGGGGCGCAGGAGCAGAAAAAACTGAGCAAAGTCATCCGAACAAGCCTGAAGATCATCACAGTGATCTCCATCACGGCAGTCGGGGTGTCGATCGGCATCACAAGACCGCTTGTGTCTGTATTTACAAGGCCGGAGAATCCGGTTTATACACTTGCAGTTACCGGAAACCGGATCTGCAGTATTGCGCTTTTGTTTATTGGATTTAATATTTTTGCAAGCGGCATGTTTACAGCGCTCAACAACGGCGTGGTGTCAGCGGCGCTGGCATTTTCCAGATCGTTTGTCTTTATGCTTGCATGTCTGCTGCTGTTGCCGCTTTTATTTGAACT